>NZ_JANSJD010000002.1:0-185851 GCF_047462395.1 Synechococcus sp. H55.7 | reverse complement strand
ACCTGCAGGTCATCGGTAGCGTCCAAAACCACCCAGCCTTGCCCCACCGTCCGTTTCCACAACTCAAAGTGCAAGTGCGGCCCCGTCGCCCCCACGTAGCCGATTACTGGAGCTTTTGGCCTGGGTTGGATGGTCCAAGACTGCTGGGATCCCCGACCGGCCCGCCCGCGCGGTCAGAATCCCGCTCTAGGTCGCGGAAGAGGGGCGTGCTCAAGTAGCGCTCGCCAAAACTGGGCTGGATCATCACAATTAGCTTGCCGGCGTTTTCCGGTCGCCGCCCCACCTGGATGGCTCCCGCCAAGGCAGCTCCGGTGGAAATGCCGGAGAGGATCCCCTCTTCCCTGGCCAGGCGGCGGCTGTAGATCATGCTTTCCTCATCTTCCACTGCAATTACCTCATCCAGCAGGTCGCGCCGCAGCACATCGGGCACAAATCCTGCTCCGATCCCTTCAATGCGGTGAAAGCCAGGCCGCCCGCCGCTGAGGACAGCACTGGCCTTGGGCTCAACGGCCACCAGTCGAATGGCCGGTTTTTTCCCCTTCAGAAACTCGCCCGCCCCCGTGATGGTGCCGCCGGTGCCTACCCCTGCCACCAGGATATCCACCTGGCCATCGGTATCCTCCCAAATTTCCGGGCCGGTGGTTTGGTTATGAATCTGGGGGTTGGCGGGATTGGCGAATTGGCCCAGCATGTAAGCGTTGGGGGTGCGGCGCACGATCTCTTCGGCCTTCCAGATGGCCTCCCCCATGCCGCCGGCGCTGCTGGCCAAATGCACCTCTGCCCCGTAGGCTTTCAACAGCAGTCGCCGCTCCAGGCTCATGCTCTCAGGCATAACGATGATCAGCCGGTAACCCTTGGCAGCAGCAGCCATGGCCAGGCCAATGCCGGTATTGCCAGAGGTGGGCTCCACCAAGATGGTCTTGCCGGGGGTGATCAAGCCAGCTCGTTCGGCAGCCTCGATCATGCTCACGGCGATGCGATCTTTCACCGAGGCGGCAGGGTTAAAACTCTCCAATTTCACTACAATCTCAGCCAGACACCCTTCGGATTGAGGGATCCGATTCAGCCGCACCAGGGGGGTACGACCGATGAGCTGGGTGATGTTGGCGGCGATTTTCATGGCTAACAAAAAGAGAGAAACCAATTGCGAATAGGCCTTCAGTCCAAAGCAGCCGAGGGCCTTGTGCGATGCTAACCCTTGCATGAGCTCCTTGGTGCTCCCTCTCAGGATCTCACTGCCCTTGGCCCAGGGGATCCCGGCGTTTTCCAAAGTGGGATGGCAACAAAACCCGCCCAGAAAATGATCTAGAGTGAGATCACACCGGAAGGACGAGTCCCCTATGCACCTGAGTGACATCACTCATCCCAACCAGCTTCGAGCCCTGAACCTCAGCCAGTTGCGCAGCCTAGCCCGCCAGATTCGCGAAAAGCACTTGCAAACGGCTGCCAACTCCCCAGTCGGCTGTCACCTGGGGCCGGGGCTGGGAGTGGTGGAGCTGACCTTGGCCCTTTACAAAACCCTGGACCTGGATCGCGACAAGGTGATTTGGGATGTGGGCCACCAAGCCTATGCCCACAAAATGCTCACCGGCAGGTATCACAACTTTCACACGCTGCGCCAGAAAGGGGGGATTTCCGGCTACCTGAAGCGCAGCGAGAGCCGCTTCGACCACTTCGGGGCCGGCCACGCCTCCACCAGCATCTCGGCGGCCTTGGGCATGGCCATCGCTCGGGATCGGCGGGGGGACAACTTCAAGGTGGTGGCCATCATTGGGGATGGTGCTCTGACTGGGGGCATGGCCTATGAGGCGATCAACCACGCCGGGCACCTGCCCAAGACCAACCTGATGGTGATCCTCAACGACAACGGCATGTCGATTTCTCCCAACGTGGGGGCGATCCCTCGCTATTTAAACCGCCTGCGCCTCAGCCCACCGGTGCAGTTTTTGGCCGACAGCCTAGAGGAGCAACTGAAAAATCTGCCCCTGCTGGGATCCAGCCTCAGCCCGGAAATCGACCGCCTCAAGGAGACGGTGAAGCTGGTTACTGCCGTGCAAAACAACAAGGCGGGCATCATCTTTGAGGAGCTGGGCTTTACCTACGTGGGGCCGGTGGACGGGCACAACTTGGCAGAATTGTTGGATGCCTTTGAGTTGGCCCACGGCATCTCTGGGCCGGTGCTGGTGCATGTGGCCACAGTCAAGGGCAAGGGCTACCCGCCAGCGGAAGCGGAGCAGGTGGGGTATCACGCCCAATCCCGCTTTGACCTGGCCACCGGCAAGCCCTACCCACCCAGCAAGCCCAAGCCCCCCAGCTACAGCAAGGTCTTTGGCCACGCCCTTTGCAAGCTGGCGGAGCGGGATCCTCGCATTATCGGCATTACGGCGGCCATGGACACTGGCACCGGCCTAGACAAACTCAAGGAAAAGCTGCCGGATCAGTTTATAGATGTGGGGATCGCCGAGCAGCACGCCGTCACGTTGGCTGCCGGCATGGCCTGCGAGGGGATGCGCCCGGTGGTGGCCATTTACTCCACCTTCCTGCAGCGGGCCTACGACCAGATCATCCACGATGTCTGCATCCAAAAGTTGCCGGTCTTTTTCTGCTTGGATCGAGCGGGGGTAGTGGGAGCTGACGGCCCAACCCACCAGGGCATGTACGACATTGCCTATCTGCGCTGCATCCCCGAAATGGTGCTGATGGCCCCCAAAGACGAAGCGGAGCTGCAGCGCATGGTGGTGACCGGGATCCAGTACACCCAAGGCCCCATTGCCATGCGCTACCCGCGTGGCTCCGGCGTGGGGGTGCCCCTGGCAGAGGAAGGGTGGGAGCCCATTCCTATCGGCAAAGCCGAGGTGCTGCGCAGCGGCGGCGAGGTGCTAATCCTGGCCTATGGGTCGATGGTGCATCCCAGTTTGCAGGCGGCGGAGATTTTGAAGGAACACGGCATTGCCACCACTGTGGTCAACGCCCGCTTCGCCAAGCCTCTGGACACCGAGCTGATCCTGCCCCTGGCCCAACAGAGCCGCCTGGTGGTGACAGTAGAAGAGGGCTGCCTCATGGGCGGGTTTGGCTCGGCAGTGGGGGAAGCCCTTCTGGATGCCGATATCCGGGTGCCTTTGTTGCGCCTGGGGGTGCCGGATGTGTGGGTGGAACATGCCACTCCTGAGGAGTCCTTGGCGGATCTGGGCTTGAACAGCGTCGGCATTGCCGAGCGGATCCGGGCCAAGGTTGAGAGGCTGCAGGAACGGATGGGCGCGGGATCCCCGGCCCAAGCTGCCTTGGGCGGCCCCTGAGCCTACTCTTCTGAGAGCCCCATCTGCCGGTTGAACTGCTCGACGGCAGCTTGCTGCAGAGCCTCGGCAACGGGGCGGCTGCGCAGGAGAACTTGCACATCCCGCAGCAGCTTCTCCCGCCACAGGTTCTCCCGCAGCACTTCTAGCCGGGCATAGCTGGGATCCAGGCGCATGGCCTTTGCCCCCAGCTCCTCGGCTCGTCCGGTTTCTCCCCGAATGTAGAGAGCGGTCGCCAAGGCCAAGTAGGGCTCTGCCACAGAGTCGTTCATCTCTATCGTGCGTTCCCAGCGCTCGATAGCAGCGTCGAGATCTCCCTGCTCGTAGTCCACCAAGCCGATGTTGTTCATGGCCGGCCAATAGGCGGGATCCAACTCCAGGGTCTTCTCATATTCCCGCCGGGCGGGATCCCACTGATCCAGCATTAGATAAGCATTGCCCAGTTGGAAGCGGGCGTTGGGGTTATCCGGTTGCAGGGCCACAGCCCGTTCCAAAGCCTCGGCAGCGGCAAAGTAGCTGCCCTGCCGCAAGTAAGCCGCTCCCAGCGAGTAGAGAATATCGGCGTCGTCGGTAGCCAGGGCGCGGGCCTTCTGCAGCGCTTGCACCGCCTGGGCGTAGTCTCCCCGCTCCAGGTGGACGTTGCCCAAAACATAGAGCAGCTCGGAGGAGTTGGGCACCATGGCCACCGCCAGTTGCAAGCGGCGCAGCGCCTCTTCTGTCTGGCCAAACTGGGCCAGCCGCAGCGAGTCAGTGGCCAGTTGCAGGGCCTGGGCCCGCATCAACTCCCCACTGGGCAGGGGAAGGTGCAGCAATACTTGGGCTCGAGCGGGATCCCATCTCCCTACCCCCAACACCATGGCAAGGCCCAGCGGCAAGGTTAGCAAAAACCGGACAGGTAGCCGGAATACCAGTGGCGGCATGACACCCACGCAAAAACAGGTCATGCCCATGTTAGCTGCAGCAACCGGGGATCCTTCCTGCCAGGGCTGGTTCCAACCAGATGCATGTTTGCGCCGGCGGCGCGGAGCACCATCTCTAACTCCCCTCTCCCTTTGGGAGAGGGGCCGGGGGTGAGGGCCTCAGGGAGAGGGGCCGGGGGTGAGGGCCGTCCCTTTGGGAGAGGGGCCGGGGGTGAGGGCAGCGATTCAAACAAACTAGAGACGTCGCCACCGCCGCCCCGACTGGGCCAGCAAGTCTTCGGCGGCCTTCGGCCCCCAGGTGCCGGCCTCGTAGGTGAGCAGGGGCGGTGCGGCACTGCCGCCATTGCCTTCGGGCTGGGCTTCCCAGGCCGATAACACCGGCGTCACCACCCGCCAGGCGGCTTCCACCTCGTCGGCGCGGGTAAATAGGGTGGGATCCCCCAGCAGGCAGTCCAACAGCAGGCGCTCGTAGGCATCCGGGGTGCTCGACCCAAAGGCAGTTCCATAGCGAAAATCCATTTCCACCGAGCGGGTGCGGATCTCCGGCCCCGGCATCTTGGCCTCAAAGCGCAGGGAGATGCCCTCGTTGGGCTGGATGCGCAGCACCAGGATGTTGGGGCTCACCTCCCGGGCTGCCGAAGGAAAAAGAGAGAGCGGCACCTGCTTAAAGTAAATGGCCACCTCGGAGACCTTCTTGGCCAAGCGTTTGCCGGTGCGCAGGTAAAAGGGTACTCCCTGCCACCGCCAAGTGTCGCATTCCAATTTCAGGGCCACGTAAGTGGGGGTTTGCGAGTTGGGGTTGACATTGGGCTCTTGGCGATAGCCTGGCACCGGCTTGCCGGCGATCCAGCCAGGGCCGTACTGGGCTCGCACTGCTGCCGTGGTCACATTGCGCAGATCCGCCAGGCGGGTAGCCTGCAACACCTTGGTCTTTTCGTTGCGTACCCCGTCGCTGCGCAAGGAGACGGGCGGCTCCATAGCGGTGAGGCAATAGATCTGCATCAGGTGGTTCTGCACCATGTCCCGCAGAGCGCCGGCAGCATCGTAGTAGCCAGCCCGATCCTCCACCCCCACCGTTTCCGCTACAGTAATCTGCACATGGTCGATGTAGTTGCGGTTCCAGAGGGGCTCAAAGATGGTGTTGGCAAAGCGGAAGACCAGCAGGTTTTGCACCGTCTCCTTGCCCAGGTAGTGGTCGATGCGGTAGACCTGCTCTTCCTGGCAAATCCGCTGCACGATGCGGTTCAGCTCCTGGGCCGAGGTGAGGTCGTGGCCAAAGGGCTTTTCAATCACCACCCGCGTTTTGGCCGGGTCAGCCAACATCCCGGCTGCCCCCAACTGTTGGATGGCCTGGGCGTAGAAGTCCGGCGCCACTGCCAGATAAAACACCCGGTTGCCGCGGGTGCCCCGCTCCTCATCCAGTTGGCCGAGGAATTGCTTGAGACGCAGGTAGCCCTCGGCATCGCCAAGATCAAGGCGACAGTAGAACAGGCGGCGGGCAAAGTCTTGCCAGAGGGCTTCTGGCCCCAGATCTTGGGGGGCAAATTCTTCCAGGGCCGCCCGCATCTTGTCCCGATAGATCTCGTGGCTCCAGTCGCGCCGGGCCACTCCCACCAAGGTAAACTCCGGCGGCAGCCGTCGCTGCACGAATAGCCGGTAGTAGGCCGGGATCAGCTTGCGGGCCGCCAGATCCCCGGAAGCGCCAAACTGTACCAGGATACAGGGATCCGGAACGCGCTCTTGGTTGAGGCCAACGCGCAGGGGGTTTTCAGCCAGGGTCACCATAGAGTCGGCTCGGCTTGCGTGGGCGGGGTCAGGGAAGAGGGGCTAGGAGGTCAGCGAAGGCAGCGCAACACTTCTTCCACATTCTCGCGGCTGCCGATAATCAAAGGCACCCGTTGGTGCAGGGATTGGGGCACGATGTCCAGGATAGCCTCGCTGCCGGTGGTGGCTACGCCCCCCGCCTGCTCAACTAAAAACGCCAGCGGGTTGGCCTCGTACATCAGCCGCAGCTTGCCCTCTGGTTTTTTCTGGGTGCCCGGATAGAGGTACACCCCGCCCTGGAGAAGGATGCGGTGAAAATCCGCCACCAGAGCGCCGCTGTAGCGGGAGGTGTAGCCATCGTGGCGGTGGACGTAGCGGACATAGTTCTGGATCCCTTCGCTCCACTGGCAGAAGTAGCCCTCGTTAAGGCTGTAGACGGAGCCGCGTTCGGGAATGCGAATATCGCTCTTGGAGAGGATGAACTCGCCCAAGCTGGGATCCAGGGTAAAACTGTGTACCCCCTTGCCGACGGAATAGACCAGTTGGGTGCTGGGGCCGTAGAGGATGTAGCCGGCAGCCAGTTGGCGGCGGCCCGGCTGCAGGAGATCTTGGTTGTCTGCTTCCGGACGATCCTCAAGGGGGTGCAGAACGGAGAAGATAGAGCCGACGCTGAGGTTGGCGTCAATGTTGGAAGATCCATCCAAGGGATCGATCACCAGGGCCAAGCGGCTGAGGGAGCAGTTTTCCGGCAGGCGGGCCGGCGTTTTCATCTCTTCCGACACCAGCCGACACACCAGGCCCGTCTGCTCCAAGGCGCGGATGAAGGCCCGGTTGGCATAGTCGTCCATCTGTTGCTGTTCTTCCCCTTGGACATTGACGCTGCCGGTCACCCCCAGCGTCCCCTCGATCAGCCCTGCCTGGCTGAGGCGGCGGGCGATCATCTTGCCGGCCAGGGCGATGCGGTTCATCAGGGCGCTGAAGTCCTGGGCCTCGGCAGTAAAGCTGCCAAACTGCTGCAAGACATGGCGGGAGAGGGTGAGCACATCCCGCGCCATCTCCCGTTCGGCGCTGCTGGGCACGGCGGCTGGGGAGGGAGGAGAGCTGAGAATCATATGCGGCTTCACTGACACCTAAGAGGAAACGCCGGAACAAGAGATCCCTAGCTTCTGTATCTCGAACCGGCGGGCAAGGACTGCGTCCCACTGACGCGATTGGAATTTGGGATCCCCTTTACTAGGTAGGCTGGCCGATTCTCGGCGCAGGTGCCGAGAACTTACAGAGTTGCTTCAGATTCGGTCGGATCCCTCTTGCCAGGAGGGTTACAGTGGCCCCTGGGAAAAGCGGTAGGATGAGTTCTACCCATTCTTTTCCCGGCTCACTTTTCTCGGTTTCTTCTTGCCAATGATGATGCGCAGCCAAGTGGTCACCCAGGGGGTGCAGCGCTCCCCCAACCGCGCCATGCTTAGAGCAGTGGGCTTTCGCGATGAGGACTTCGGCAAGCCCATCGTCGGCATCGCCAACGCCCACAGCACCATTACCCCCTGCAACATCGGCATCCAAGCCCTGGCCGAGCGAGCCGAAGCCGCCCTGCGGGAGGCCGGCTGCATGCCTCAGATCTTCGGCACCATTACCATCAGCGACGGCATTTCCATGGGCACCGAGGGCATGAAGTACTCCCTCGTGTCGCGGGAGGTGATTGCCGATTCCATCGAGACGGTGGTCAACGGCCAGAGTATGGATGGTCTCTTGGCCATCGGTGGCTGCGACAAAAACATGCCGGGGGCGATGATTGCCATGGCCCGCCTCAACGTGCCTTCCATCTTTGTCTATGGTGGCACCATCAAGCCGGGGCATTACAATGGCCGTGACCTCACCATTGTCAGCGCCTTTGAAGCGGTAGGGGAGTACAGCGCCGGTCGCATCTCTGAGGAAGAGCTGCTGGCGGTGGAGCGCCACGCCTGCCCCGGTGCCGGATCCTGTGGCGGCATGTACACCGCCAACACCATGTCCAGCGCCTTTGAGGCCATGGGCATGAGCCTGCCCTATTCCTCTACCATGGCGGCAGAGGACGAAGAAAAAGCCGAAAGCGCTGCCCAATCGGCCAAGGTCTTGGCCGAGGCCATCAAGGCCAACATTCGGCCCCGTGACATCATCACTCGCCAGAGCATTGAGAACGCCATCTCCGTCATCATGGCCGTAGGGGGATCCACCAACGCCGTGCTCCACTTTCTGGCCATTGCCCACGCCGCGGAGGTGCCCCTGACGCTGGATGACTTTGAGACCATCCGCGCCCGCGTGCCTGTTCTCTGTGACCTCAAGCCTTCGGGCCGCTTTGTTGCCACCGATCTGCACCGGGCCGGCGGGATCCCGCAAGTAATGAAGATCCTGCTCAACCACGGCTTGCTGCACGGGGACTGCCTCACCATCTCCGGCCAGACAATTGCCGAAGTCCTGCGGGACGTGCCAGACGAGCCCAGCGCTGACCAAGAGGTGATTCGCCCCTGGCACAGCCCCCTTTACCCCCAAGGGCACCTGGCCATTCTCAAAGGCAACCTGGCCACAGAAGGGTCGGTGGCCAAGATCAGCGGCGTCAAGACTCCCAAGATCACGGGGCCGGCACGGGTCTTTGACTCCGAAGAGTCTTGTTTGCAGGCCATCCTCTCCGGCCAGATTCGGGCGGGAGACGTGGTGGTGATCCGCTACGAGGGCCCCAAGGGTGGCCCCGGCATGCGGGAGATGCTCTCGCCCACGTCTGCCATCATCGGCGCTGGCTTGGGAGATAGCGTGGGCCTGATCACCGATGGCCGCTTCTCCGGCGGCACCTACGGCATGGTGGTGGGCCATGTGGCTCCCGAAGCCTATGTGGGGGGCACGATTGCCCTGGTGGAAGAAGGAGATCTGATCACCATCGATGCGCCGGCTCGCCTGTTGCACCTGCATGTCAGCGAAGAGGAGCTGGCCCGCCGCCGCGCCCGCTGGTCTCCGCCTGAGCCCCGCTACAAACGGGGCACCCTGGCCAAGTACGCCAAGCTGGTCTCCAGCAGCAGCCTGGGGGCGGTGACCGATTTGAACTTGTGGGATTAGATCCCTCACCCCCAACCCCTCTCCCAGTGGGAGCCAGCCCTCACCCCCAACCCCTCTCCCAGTGGGAGAGGGGAGTTAGAGAACGTCTCGTATCTCGACCGGGTGACGTGCCACCTTCCACCGCCAGCGACCGAACGCGCCATGGGCATTGACGGCTTGCGTCCACTCGTCCAGATAGCGCTGCTTCACCGGTTCTAGTTCGGTGTTCTCCTGCCGCACCGCCTCGCAGACATGTTGCACAACTCGTAACATGCTGAGGGTGATGATCAGGCGGCAGCGCAGTTCATCCCGATAAAAAAGAGGTGGGGAGATCAAGATGTGGTCAGAGCGAATAAACTACCCCACCGCATAGGCGGGTGGGGTTTTAGCGCTACGCGCCGCTGATGCGAGTGGAGATGCAGTGGTTTACCCAAACTTGAAAGCGTCTCTCCCTGCCAGACAGCCGTTGCAACAGCTCCCGGCATCGACGCCGAGAACTGCGTGTGCCCTGACTGGCCTTGCGTTGCAGAACCGCTCTCAAGCGGGAGTAGTGGTCTCTTACCTGGTTCAACTGCTGTCCATTCCAGTTGTCCCCCTCTGTTCGCGCCAGCGGGCCGTAGGCCCTGGTCGCATTCAACTTTGTGGCTTGCGACGCAGATACCTTGAGCTTGCAAGAGATAGTCAGAACTTGGGTCATACTAAGTATATTGGGCGCTATCCTTTCCCACCCGAGTGGGGTATCCCGCGCATTCAGATGAAACTCGAAAAAGCTGCGGCTGTTATTTTACGGTCATTTCAAATAGCAATGAGACGGTTCGTCACATTGTTGTTGCTACGTAACGCTGTTGCGAACGCGCTGCTCTAACTTCCCTCTCCCAGAGGGAGAGGGGTTAGGGGTGAGGGCATTTCAAGCTTAAGACATGCACTGGGACAAAAACTCCCCAATCCGACCTATTGCTTCCTCCAGCCGGGATCCCTCCGCCACCAGGGCAAAGCGGACATAGCCTTCGCCACTGGGGCCAAAGCCAGAGCCCGGCGACAGGGCAACGCCGGTAGCCCTCACCAAGTCCAGACAAAACTGGGCTGAGGAACCACGGTAGGACTCCGGCAAAGGCGCCCACAGGTACATGGTGGCCTCCGGCAGGGGCACGGGCCAGCCGATGCGGTGCAAGGCTGCCACCGCGATATCCCGCCGCTGGCGGTACACCTGCCGCCAGTGATCCAAGAAGCTATCGGGAGCCGCCAAGGCCGCCGCTGCCCCCCGCAGAATGCCCTGGTAGGGGTGGAAGTCGATGGTGGACTTCACCAGGCGCAAAGCTCGGATCAGCTCGCGGCTGCCGATGGCATAGGCCACCCGGAACCCCCCCATGTGATAGGACTTAGAGAGGGAAAAGAACTCGATGGTGCGGGTCTTGTCTGGATCCGCCAGCAGCGCCGAGGGAGCCACCTGGCCGTCGAAACGCCAGTCCACATAGGGAAAGTCATGGGCCAGGAAGATATCGTGCTGCCGACAAAATTGCAGCGCTTCCTGCCAAAACTCTGGGGTGACGGTGGCGGTGGTGGGGTTGTGGGGATAGCTCAGCACCAACAGCCGCGCCCGACGACAGACCTCCACCGGGATCTCGTCCCACTGGGGCAGGAAGCGGTTTTTCGCCCGCAGGGGCAAATAGTAAGGGATCCCTCCCGCCAGATGGATCCCGCCCACGTGGGAGGGGTAGCCGGGGTCGGTGACCAAAGCAATATCCCCGGGATTGAGCAAGGCCAGCGGTAGAAGGGCCGTTCCCTGCTGGGATCCGATCAGCGGCAGCACCTCGGTTTCTGGGTCGATCCCCAGGCCGAACTTCCTCAGGTACCACTTGGCGCAGGCGGCGCGGAAATCGGCGGTGTCGTGAAACAGAGTGTAGCCGTAGGTGGCGGGATCCGCCAAAGCGGATTGAATGGCTGCCAGCGCTTCCGGAGGCGGGGGCAGATCTGAGGAGCCCAAAGAAAGGTCGATGACATCCAAGCCCGACCGGCGCGCCTCCCACTTGGCCTGGTCTAGCTGGTCGAAGACATTAGAGTGCAGCAGCTCCAGTCGTTGGGCAAAGGCAGTGGGCATGGGGCAGATCCAGGGTGGCTAGGGCGTCATCCAAACAGCGGGATCTCTTTAGGGATTGTTGGGATTGTTGCCGGCAGTGGAGGAGCTGGGGGCAGAGGGCCGTGTGGCCGCCGCCGGGCCGCGGTCAAAGATCTCGATGTGCCACTGGCCGCGACCGTTGCTTTCAAAGGCGATAAAGCGGCCATCGCCGCTGATGGTGGGGTTGCGCACATCCCCCGGCACCCGGCTGCTGATGTTTTCGACGCGGCGGGTTTGCCGGTCGTAGAGAAAGATCTCCGACTTGCCCAGCGCATTGGACATATAGACGATGTAGCGACCGTCGGCGCTGATGTCGGGCGAGGTGGCGGCCACATCGCTGGAATTGAGGCCAGGCAAGTCCACCAGCCGCTGTTCCACCGTGTCGTAGAGAAAAATATCCTGGCTGCCGCTGCGGGCAGAGGAAAACACCAGGTAGCGACCATCGCCACTGAAAGCAGGCTCCCCATCGGGGAAGATACTGTTGAGGCCGCTGCCGGCCAGGGTGGGGCGCGGCGTGCGCAAGCCTGCCGGGCTGCAGCCCAACAGCACCAGGCTCAATCCGGCCCAACACAATTTTTTTGCCCAGCAGGTCAGCCTGAACGGGATCCGGCCCTTGGTCAGCATTGCCTTGCCTCTCCGATTCTTTCCATCATACCCAGCCGGCAAACGGCTAGGGTTCTACCTTGACGCCCTTCCAGAAGGCCACGTAGCCGCGGATGTTGGCTGCAGCCGGCTTGGGATCGGGGTAGTACCAGGCGGCGTCTTTGTTCTCCTGGCCGTTGACCACGAGGGTGTAGTAGCTGGCTTGCCCCTTCCAAGGGCAGGTGGTGTGGGTGGGGCTGGGCTGAAAGTATTCCCGCCGCAAAGATTCCGGCGGAAAATAGATGTTGCCTTCCACGGTTTCGTAGCGGTCGGTCTCCGCCACCACCACCCCGTTCCAGATGGCCCTGGGCATGAAAAACCTCCTGTCGCGAACTCTCGGTTCTCAACGTTAGTTTTAACGTTATTTTTGAAGTTGCAGATCTCGGCAAGGCCAACTGCCTTTCTTTGAGATTAGCTTTTCTGCCTGTCGTTGATCGTTGTCGTTGAGGGTTGACACCCGCCCCTGCTGGGCTATTCTCCACTGCTATTGAGCGCTACGGCCATGGCTCGCCGCAACACCCTAGAAGATGACCTCAACTACCAGCAAGCCAAGCGCAGCCTGCGCCAGTGGGTGGCCCAACTGGATCTGCACCCCCAAGAGATCGCGGGCCTAGAAGGGGAGTTAGAGGATCTGCAAACGCTGCTGGACAAGCTGGAGACTGAGGTGATCCACATCGCCGCCTTTGGCCTGGTGGGGCGGGGCAAGTCCTCCCTGCTCAATGCCCTGTTGGGCGAGCCGGTGTTCGAGACGGGGCCAACCCACGGCGTCACCCGTACCCATCGAGCTGCCGTTTGGAACATCAGTTGGGAAACCCGCCCCAAGGCCCCAGCCGCCCCGGCCCGGGGATCCCAACTTCCCCCGCCAGCCATTCAATCGGTACAGGTTACCCACTGGCAGGGATCCCGTCTGGAGCTGATCGACACCCCTGGCCTCGATGAGGTGGACGGCGAGGAGCGGGCGCGGCTGGCCCAAGAGGTGGCGCAGCGGTCGGATCTGATCCTGTTTGTCGTCTGTGGGGATCTGACACGGGTGGAGTTTGAGGCCCTGGCGGCCCTGCGGGAGGCGGGCAAGCCCATGCTGCTGGTCTTCAACAAGATCGACCAGTACCCAGAGGTGGATCGCCAGGCCATTTACGACAAGATCCGCAACGAACGGGTACGGCAGCTCCTTTCCCCCAACGAAATTGTCATGGTGGCGGCCTCCCCGCGCGTGCCTCGCCTAGTGCAAAGGCCGGACGGGAGCTTCGGCGCCCAACTGGAAGTGGGATCCCCGCAGGTGGACGAGCTGCGCCTGAAAATCCTGGAAGTCCTGCATCGGGAGGGGCGCTCACTGCTGGCCTTGAATGCCCTCCTGTTTGCCGATCGCGTCAACCAACAGGTGATCGAGCGCAAGCTGCAAAGCCGCGCCCAGCAGGCCCAAGATCTCATCGCCGCCGCTGCCCGCACCAAAGCGCTGGCGGTTGCCCTCAACCCCATTACCCTGCTGGATACTCTGGGAGGGCTGGCTCTGGATGTCACCCTGATCCTGCGCCTGTCCCGCCTGTATGGCTGGCCCATGAGCAGCGCGGGAGCCGCCCAACTGCTGCAGAAGATCGTCCTCAGCATGCTCAGCCTGGGGGCAGGAGAATGGGTGGCGCTGTTGGGCCTGGGATCCCTGAAAACCTTGCTGGGGGGATCCCTGCCCTTTGCTGGGGGACTCTCTCTGGGGGCCTACGGTTCGGTGGCCCTGACCCAGGCGGTGTTGGCCGGGTTTTCCTGCTACGCCATCGGGGAGGCGGCCCGTCGCTACCTGGCCCAGGGAGCCAGTTGGGGGCCGGAGGGGCCCAAAGCCGCCATAGCCCAGATTTTGGCCGATTTGGACGAAGCCTCGATCACCGCCCGCCTGCGGGAGGAAATCCGCCACAAAATTGGATTCGCTCTCTCCTGACCCTCTACAACCCTCTACAATCAGAAGGCCGAGCCAATCGTTCCCATGACCTACTGCCTTGGCATCCTCACCCGTTTTGGCTTGGTGATGGCAGCAGATTCCCGCACCAACGCCGGGGTGGACTATGTCTCCACCTATCAGAAGCTGTTCGATTTTTCCTTGCCCGAAGAACGGGTAATCTTAATTTGCACCTCTGGCAACCTGTCTATTACCCAGAGCGTTTTAACGGAAGTGCAGCGGGATCTGCGACAGCAGGAAAGTGCGAATCTTCACACGTTTCCCCATCTCTACGACGTGGCCCGCTACCTGGGATCCAAAATTCGTTACATCCAAGAGCAAGACCGACCCTGGTTGGAAAAAGACGGCATCGACGCCCAGTGCAGCCTGTTGCTGGGAGGACAAATCCGCGGCGAGGAGCCGGCCCTTTTTTTGATCTACAGCCAGGGCAATTGCATTCAAGCCACCCCAGAAACGCCTTTTTTGCAAGTGGGGGAAACCAAATACGGCAAGCCCATCCTGGATCGCACCCTCTCCTACGAAACCTCGCTGCAGGATGCGGCCAAATGCGCTCTCCTCTCCATCGACTCCACCATGAAGTCCAACATCTCCGTCGGCCCCCCCATCGACCTGGTGATGGTGCCGGCCAATCAGTTCAAAGTTACCCACCGCCTGCGCCTGCGCACCGGGGATCCCTACCTGGCCAAGATGCGCAAGCTCTGGGAGAGCGCCCTCAAACAAGCCTTCGACCAAATGCCCCCCATCGAGTGGGACTACTCAGATTCAGCCGATCGAGAAGAAGAGCTGATCGACTGAGCGGGGGAGATTGGTAGGATAGGGTAGCTTTGCCCAGCCCTTGTCATGTCAGCCCACACCTTTCAGGACTTGATCTTTCGCCTGCAGCAGTTTTGGGGGGAACAAGGCTGCCTCATCCTGCAACCCTACGACCTGGAAAAAGGCGCCGGCACCATGAGCCCCCACACGTTTTTGCGCGCCCTGGGGCCAGATCCCTGGCGGGTGGCCTATGTCGAACCTTGTCGCCGCCCCACCGATGGGCGCTACGGCCAAAACCCCAACCGCCTGCAGCATTATTTTCAATACCAAGTGCTGATCAAACCCTCCCCCGACAACATCCAAGACGTGTACCTAGATAGCCTACAAGCTCTGGGCATCAACCCGGCAGAGCACGACATTCGCTTTGTGGAAGATGATTGGGAATCTCCCACCTTGGGGGCTTGGGGTGTGGGCTGGGAAGTGTGGCTGGACGGCATGGAAGTTACCCAGTTCACCTACTTTCAACAGGTGGGCGGGCAGGATTGTCGCCCGGTTTCTGTAGAAATTACCTATGGGCTAGAGCGCCTGGCCATGTACCTGCAGGGGGTAGATTCGGTTTTCGATCTCTGCTGGAATGAGCACCCTTCCCTGGGCCGGATTACCTATGGACAAATCTATTTCCAAAACGAGGTGGAGCAGTCCTACTACAACTTCGAGTATTCCGACCCTGAAATGCTGCTGGAATTGTTCCGCCTCTACGAAGCCGAGGCTAAGCGCTTGATCGAAACCACACACCAGAAGCTGCAGAAACAACTGTTGCCGGATCGGTTGGCTGTGTCTCTGCTCCTGCCCGCCTACGACTATGTGCTCAAGTGCTCCCACACCTTTAACCTGCTCGATGCCCGCGGCGTCATTGCCGTAGCCGAGCGCACCCTCTACATTGGGCGCATCCGCAACCTGGCCCGACAATTGGCGGAGCTATATGTCAGCCAAGCGGATCGACCCGGCTCCAGCTATGCCCTAGGGCAGACGGAACCCACCCTGATCTCCAAAGGCGCCTGGGCTAATAGCTAGGGAAAAAGATCCCTGTTTTCGCTATGATGAGAGATTGGTATCAGCAGGCGCTGGCCTGCCATAGCCACCCCTTACCTTAGGATAATCGACACTCTCGTTTTCACCCTCTTTTCCTGACCAGTCCACCCTATATTCCCGGAAAAATCTTTATGTTTCGCCATCCCGTCACGCGGGTTTCCATCTTTATCGATGGGAACAATATGTTTTATGCCCAACAAAAAAATGGCTGGTTTTTCGACCCGCGCCGAGTCTTGGATTATTTTGTTAGGTCACAGCCCAATGTCGAGCTAGTCAACGCATTTTGGTACACCGGCATCAAGGATCCCAACGATCAAAGGGCTTTTCGAGATGCTCTGATCAGCTTGGGCTTCACCGTACGCACCAAGATCCTCAAAGAATATCGAGACGAAGACTCCGGCCGCTACTCCCAGAAGGCCAACCTGGATATCGAGATCGTTATCGATATGTTCAACACCGTTGGGCAATACGACAGGATCGTTTTGTTTAGCGGCGATGGCGATTTTGAGCGGGCCGTCGAGCTGTTGCGCTCCAAAAACACTCTGATTACGGTCGTCTCCACCGAAGGGATGATCGCTCGCGAGCTGCGCAACGCCACCGACCGCTACATCGACCTCAACGACATTCGCCCCTACATCGAGAAGCTAGACAAGTAAGGCCGAGATTTTGGGCCGATCCCTCTGCTGTTGAGCCGGCCCCACAGCTCCCTGGCGGAGTTGCCACAACTCATCTGAGTTCCTTCTGGTTTCTCCGCCTTGAGGGGAAGTCTGCTGAGTAAGATTGCTGCCACGCGAGCGACCCATCCGTTACGCCGACCATAGTCGGCGTTGCCGGGAAAAGCTGTCCCAGCCACTTTAAGTTGCTCTGGCAACCGTCAGAAGGGTTGTTATAGTCATTATCAAATAGCAATGAAACACTTCTCCACCTCGTTATTACTACGCAATGCTGTCGCTCTAACTCCCCTCTCCCTCTGGGAGAGGGGCCGCGGGTGAGGGCCGGGAGAGGGGCCGGGGGTGAGGGCGGGTCGGCGGCAAAGTGTCTTCGTCTTGTTTGAAACGACTCTATCTTCCTCCTTGCCGGTTAACTTCTGGACAACCTTGGCCTGGGCAGAGGGCCAAAGAGGCTAGCATTGTAAAAAATCTTTGCCCTGACAGGTTCTTATGACCGACGTTCCCGTCTCCCGCATTCGCAACTTTTCCATCATCGCCCACATCGACCACGGCAAATCCACCCTGGCCGACCGGCTCTTGCAAGAAACCGGCACCGTTTCAGCTCGCGAGATGAAGCCGCAACTGTTGGACAACATGGAACTGGAGCGGGAACGGGGCATCACCATCAAGCTGCAGGCGGCCCGCATGAACTACCGCGCCCAAGACGGCCAGAACTATGTGCTCAACCTCATCGACACGCCGGGGCATGTGGACTTTACCTACGAAGTCTCCCGCTCCCTGGCAGCCTGCGAAGGGGCGCTGCTGGTGGTGGATGCCTCTCAAGGTGTGGAAGCGCAGACCCTGGCCAACGTCTATCTGGCCCTAGAGAACAACCTAGAGATCATCCCGGTGATCAACAAAATTGACCTGCCGGGGGCGGAGCCGGAGCGGGTGATCGCTGAGATCGAGCAGGTAATCGGCCTCGATTGCAGCGGAGCGATCTTGGCTTCTGCCAAAATGGGCATCGGCATCCAAGAGATCCTAGAGGCTATTGTGCAGCGGGTGCCCCCGCCACGGGATACGGTGGCGGATCCCTTGCGGGCTTTGATTTTCGATAGCTACTACGACTCCTACCGCGGTGTGATCGTCTATGTGCGCATCATGGATGGGGAGGTGAAGACGGGAGACAAGATTTGCTTCATGGCCTCTGGCCGAGAATACGAGATTACCGAGCTGGGGGTGATGCGCCCCCATCAAGAGCCGGTCGAGGCCCTGCATGCGGGCGAGGTGGGCTACGTGGCCGCTGCCATCAAGAGCGTGGAACACGCCCGTGTTGGGGATACCATTACGCTTGTCCATCGCAAGGCCTCTGAACCTCTGCCCGGCTACAAAGAAGCCAAGCCGATGGTGTTTTGTGGCCTCTTCCCCAGCAGCTCCGATCAATACGCCGAACTCAAAGAAGCTCTGGAAAAACTCAAGCTCAACGATGCTGCTCTCTACTTTGAGCCGGAAGTTTCCCCTGCCATGGGCTTTGGCTTCCGCTGTGGTTTTCTGGGCCTGCTGCACATGGAGGTGGTTCAGGAGCGCCTAGAACGGGAGTACAACCTCGATTTGGTGATTACAGCTCCGACGGTGGTGTACCAAGTTACCCTCAACAACGGCTCTGTGATTCGGGTAGACAATCCCAGCAAGCTGCCTTCCCCCAACGAGCGCACCAGCATTGAGGAGCCGATTGTGAGGGTAGAGGTGATTCTTCCTGAGGAATTTGTCGGTACCGTGATGGAGCTGTGCGAGACCAAACGCGGCACCTTTAAGGACATGAAATATCTGGCGCAGGGTCGAGCTACGCTTGTATATGAGCTACCGCTGGCAGAAGTGGTCACCGACTTTTTCGATCAATTGAAATCGCGCACCCGTGGCTACGCCAGCATGGACTACCAAATGGTGGGTTATCGTGCGGATGATCTGGTGCGCTTGGACATTTTGATTAACGGCGAGGTGGTGGATTCTTTATCCACTATTGTGCATCGGGACAAAGCTTTTTATGTAGGCCGTTCCCTGGTTGCCAAGTTGCGGGAGCTGATCCCCCGCCATCAATTTGAAGTGCCCATTCAGGCGGCGATCGGCTCCAAAGTGATTGCTCGTGAAACCATACCGGCCCTGCGCAAAAATGTCTTGGCCAAGTGCTACGGAGGAGATGTGACCCGCAAACGCAAGCTTTTGGAAAAGCAAAAAGAGGGGAAAAAACGCATGAAGGCAGTGGGAACGGTGGATGTGCCCCAAGAAGCATTTATGGCGGTGCTGAAGTTGCAAAATGACTAGGGTGAGCGGCGCTCAACTGCAGCGGGAGGAGGTGTTGGCCTGGCTACAGCGTCAGGTGCCGCCCCCTCGCCTTCGCCATATCTTGGGGGTAGAGGCAATGGCCCGGCAACTGGCGGCCCACTATGGGCTGGATGAGCAAAAAGCTGCTTGGGCAGGGTTGATGCACGACCTGGCCAAGTCCTTCCCGCCGGAGCAACTGTTGCAAAGGGTGGCTCAGGAACGGGAGCTGGACGAGATCGAGCGGGCCGAACCCCACATTCTCCACGCCGAGGTGGGATCCCTGCTGGCACGGGAGCAGTTTCAGGTACAGGATGCAGAGATTTTGGCGGCCATTGCCAACCACACCCTGGGGCGGCCCGGCATGGATCCGCTGAGTTGTGTGGTTTTTGTAGCCGATGCTCTGGAGCCGAATCGGGGCAGCAGCCCAGAATTGGAGCGGTTGCGGCAGATGGCTTTTGTAGATTTGTCTAAAACCGTGGTGGGAGTCTGTGACTTGAGCCTAAAATTTTTGCTAGATCGGAATCAGGTGATTCATCCGCGCACCCTCATGACTCGGAATCATTTTCTGTTGCATCCTTTAGATAGAAAGGATTTAGAGAAGGTTATGTTCCAAGGCAACTCAGTCGTTTCGGGAGGGTTTTAGTTGCTACAGCTTATGCCTGCCCCTGCCGGGGATCCCATCTATCGCATGGCGTTGAGCGCAGCTCGCGCGGCGGAAGAAAAAAAAGGTGGCGACATTGTTCTGCTGGATGTGTCCCAGATTTCCACACTGGCAGACTACTTCCTTTTGATCAGCGGCTATTCGCTTACACAGGTTCGCGCCATTGCCCGGGCAATTGAGGAAAATCTTTGGGAGAAGTGGCAACAAGCTCCGCGCCGCATCGAAGGCCAAGACTCAGGCTCCTGGATTCTGATCGACTATGCGGATCTCATCGTCCATGTGCTCTTGCAAGAGGAAAGAAACTACTATGACCTAGAATCTTTCTGGATCCAGGCCCAGCGAGTTGATTTACCATTGGCGGGCTAGCCTCATTGTTTCTGAGTTCAGATCCCTAAGCTGCAACGGCTTTGCGGAGCCCGTAGCTGGGGCCAGCAGTCACCTGTCTGGCGTCTCAGAACTTGTCTCAGCAGTATTCCAAGCCGGCTTTGGCGCGCTAAGTTAGCCAATTGTCAAAAAATATGTAAGTTCCTTGATATTCCCATAATTTTTCACATAGTCGTATGCTAGCGTGGTGGGCGAGGAGTGGTTGAGTGAGATCTTCTTTCTCACTGCGGCTAAGCTTCTATAGTCTTTGTTAAATACTGTACCCTGCTCTCCTCGGAAGCTCGATAATTTTTCGTTGGTGCCGGATGCCAGCGAAGCGATCTTCACGGTTTCTGATGGTTCCTGTTGGCTGCTTTTAGCGGCAAGTGGGAAGACAAACGAGGTAAATAGAGATGGAAAGGCTTAGCCGCAGAAGAGATCTTACACACGCTTTGTTTAATACCTGTTTTAAGAGTGACAGGGATTTTTAGGAGGGACGTTGATCATGATGGAAAAGATGTTGGTTAATATCGTTGAGTATCTGGCCCTAGGAGAGCTGGAAAATTACCTCTGTACCGAGCATCCCCATCAGCAGGTGTTTCATGACGCCAAGGAGCGGGAAGCGATGATGCAGCAGATCCTAAACCGCGTTCCTGCTGTCTACATGTGGCTGGCTCCCGATGAGTGTCCCAGCCACGATCAGCTCAACCCCTCTGAGCTGGAATTGCTCCGCTCAGTGGTGCGGGATGTGGTCAAGCAGAAGCTGCAACAAGCTTCTTTTGGCGTTGACCCCTATGCGGGATCCATGTCGGAAGCTTTTTACGGGTAGAGGAGCACGGGCTTAGGCTAGACTGCGAGAACATTGCCTCGCCCTGGTATGTTGCCCGTCTACTATTCAGAGACCTTTCTTCGCCACGATACCGGCCCCTTTCATCCCGAGCGCCCAGCTCGCCTGCAGGCCATTGTCAAGGCGCTGCGCAGCGCTTCTTTTGCCGACTGCCTGGAGTGGCGGGATCCCCCCTTGGCCGATCTGGCCGAGTTGGAGCGGGTTCACCCGCGCTGGCACATTCAACGGGTGGCCGAGTTGGCCGCGAGGGGCGGGGGACGCATCGACGCAGATACTTCCGTTTCCGCAGCAAGCTTCGAGGCGGCGCGCTTGGCGGTGGGAGCCTGGCTTGCCGCTTCCGCTTCGGCTTTGGCCGCAGCTCAGCCGGCTTTGGTGCTGTGTCGCCCGCCGGGGCATCACGCGGAGCCAGAACGGGCGATGGGGTTTTGCCTCTTCAGCAACGCCGCCATTGCTGCCCTCTGGGCCCTGGAGCAGCCAGGGGTAAGGCGGGTGGCGATTTTCGATTGGGATGTCCATCACGGCAACGGCACGCAGGCAGTGGTGGAGCGCCACCCCCAACTGGCCTATGCCTCTATCCATCAGTTTCCCCTCTACCCCGGCACGGGCTTGGCCCAGGAAACCGGGATCCACGGCAACCTCTGCAATGTGCCTCTGCCTGCTGGGTCAGACTGGTCGGCCTATAAAAAGGCTCTCGATGAGAAGATTTTGCCCTTCTTGCGGGCCTTCCAGCCGGATTTGCTGCTGGTGAGCGCCGGCTTTGACTGTGCCAAAGGGGATCCCTTGGCCAGCATGCTGCTGGAGCCGGAAGATTTTGGCCGTATGGCCCGCCTTTGCCTGGAGGAGGTGACCTGCAAGACCGTCTTCGGCCTAGAAGGGGGCTATGACCTGGAGAATCTGGCCCGCGGCTGGCTGAGCCTGGCCCAAGCTTGCCTAGAGAGCTAGCCCTTCCACTTCACCTTGGGCAGGATCTGCCGCACATCCACGCGATCTTTGTACTTGAGGGCGAAGTTGAGCAGCGAATCCAAAAGTGAGTCAGACAGATAGTGAGGCTGCAGGCCCAGATCTAGGAGCTTGGTATTTTTGGCGTTGTAGTAGTGCTCCTCTAGCTCGACGCGGGGGTTCTCCAGGTAGTTGATCTCCACCTTCAGACCCAGGGTGGCCCCCGCCTTTTGCACCAACAGCGCCAGTTGCTCCACGCTAAATTGCTCCGTGAACTGGTTCATCACCCGGAACTGACCCGGCTCGGCGGGATGGGCGATGGCCAGCTCCACACAGCGCACCGTGTCGCGGATATCCAGGAAGCCACGGGTTTGGCCCCCCTTGCCGTACACCGTCAGTGGGTGCCCCACCGCCGCCTGAATGCAAAAGCGGTTTAGAGCCGTGCCGAACACGCCGTCGTAGTCGAGGCGGTTGATCAGCACTTCGTCCATGCCGGTTTCTTCTGTTAACACGCCGTACACCACTCCTTGATTGAGGTCGGTGGCCCGCAGGCCCCAGACGCGGCAGGCGAAGTGGATGTTGTGGCTGTCATGCACTTTGGAGAGGTGATACATGGATCCCGGCTGCTTGGGATAGGGCAGGGTATCCTTGCGGCCGTTGTGCTCGATGGTGATGTACCCCTCCTCGATGTCGATGTTGGGGGTGCCATACTCGCCCATGGTGCCCAACTTCACCAGGTGGCAATCGGGAAATTCCTCCTTGATGGCGTAGAGGATGTTCAGGGTGCCCACCACGTTGTTCACCTGGGTCATCACCGCATGTTCGCGGCTGATCATCGAGTAGGGGGCAGAGCGCTGCTCGCCAAAGTGGACGATGGCATCCGGCGGGAAGCGGCGCATGCAGGAGATCAAGGCTTCGTAGTTGGTGACGTCGCAAACGAAAATGGGAATATCTTTGCCGGTCAAGCCCTTCCAACGATCCACCCGCTGCTCGAGCTGGGCAATGGGCGTCAGGGTAGAAACCCCCAGTTGCAGATCCCAGAGGCGGCGGACATAAGAATCGAGAATGGCCACCTCATAGCCCCTGTTAGACAGGTGCAGGGCTGTCGCCCAGCCGCAGTATCCGTCACCACCAATAACCAGGACTTTCATCAGGGAAGCAAAATTCGGCTGCTCACGAATCTACCAAGTTATGGCATCGAAGACAAATACCCTGGGATCCCATTTTTAATCGCGGATTGGGGCCGACAGGTTACTCGACCTGAGGAGGGTTATCCAGGGTGTAAACCGTGGTCTCGGCGGCAATGGCGCGGCGCAGGTGAGCCGGGACTTGGTAAAGCCCCAGCAGGGTGATGCCATCGAGAAAGCGCAGCGTCCCTCGAGCGGGATCCAACTGCTGGCTCAGAATCTGGTCGATCTGTTCCGGCTCCGGCCTGGAAGAGATGGGATCCTGGGCTGCCAGGGCAAACCCCAGCGGCCCGCCGTAGGTGGGGGCGTAGATAGCGTAGGGCTGCACAGCAGCAAACACCGTTTTCAGGGTGTGAACGATGCGAGTGTGCTGCCACAACTCTACCGGCCCCGTCGGCCCAGCTTGGATGACAAAAGCCCCAGCGGGCTGCAACTTGGAGCGGATCTGGCGGAAAAACTCCTGGGTAAAGAGGCGGTAGGCAGGGCCAGCTTCAACAGGATCCGATAGGTCGGAGAGGATGACATCCCAAACCGGCTCTGTCCGGTGGAGAAAGTCGAAAGCATCGGCAATCACGACCTGCACACGCGGATCTTCAAAGGATCCCTGGTGCATTTCCGGCAGGTGCTCTCGACAGGCGGCCACTACCTCCCCATCGATGTCCACCATCACCACCTGCTCCACCGAGCGCCAACGCAGCACCTCCCGCAGCGTCGCCCCTTCGGCCCCTCCCAACACCAATACCCGCCGGGGGATCCCGCCTGCTTGGACGACCTGCACCAGGGCCGGGTGAACCAGAGCCTCGTGGTACAGAAACTCATCCACCGTGGTGGATTGCCAATGCCCATCCAGCATTAGACCCTTGCCGTAGGCCCCCGTCTCGGCGATGAGCATCTCCTGGAAAGGGGTTTTGCGGTAGGCCAGGATGCGCGTGACTGCACGGGCGGTGTAGTCCCAAGGGGTCAAGTACTCCTGAACCCAAAAGAAACTCCTCGGGCTGTCCATCGGCACACCTCGCCGTACCGTTGATAGGAACCGACCTCTGGGATACCCAGATCCCATGCCGGGATTTTCAGTGGTTGAATCTCGAGATCCCGTGAAGTCGGAAAAAGCTGCCACCGGCCATCTCAGCGCCTTCGTCCGGTCGCTTCGCAGGTAAGCACCTCAGCCGAGTCGGGGTCTTCTTCCAGGAGTGTCGGCTGCGTGGTACGGCGGGGCACCTTGCGCAGGGAATATCGCTGCGCTTGAAACACGTCGATCAAATATTCGCAGGCCGCTTCTGGCCGGGTGTGACGACCACAGGTGAATACATCCACCGCCGCGTAGCCCGCCTCGGGCCAGGTGTGAATGGAGATGTGGGACTCTCCCAGAAGAGCCAGGGCCGTAATCCCCTGCGGCTCAAATGGATGGCACAGTTGTCCCAAAAAGGTGGAGTTGGAACGTCTGGCTGCCTCCCGCAAAGCCTGTTGCACGAGAGAGGCATCATCCAGAAGATTGGCCGGGCAGTCGTAAAGCTCCAGGATACAGTGGATCCCGATCAGAGCTGGAGACCTATCCCCTAATTGGCCAGATAGTGTGTGCAGCATACTATCCCCTAAT
The DNA here is from genome assembly GCF_047462395.1 of Synechococcus sp. H55.7. NCBI lineage: Bacteria > Bacillati > Cyanobacteriota > Cyanophyceae > Synechococcales > Synechococcaceae > Synechococcus > Synechococcus sp. H55.7. Next base: position 161,697 of record NZ_JANSJD010000002.1, on the reverse strand, counting down.
TGGCCAGATAGAACTGATTAGAACCAGAGGCTGCGCAAAAAGCACAGCTTTACTATCATCTCACAAGCAAAGCCAAATCACACCCCCCAGCGGCTTTTTTCTTAACCGCCAGTTAACTCTAGAGGCGGTTTCGAGGCGCTGCAACCCAGACACCGGCTTTTGAGGGAAGGGTTGGAGAAGCTAAGACTGCTGCTCTCTCGAAGGGGGGGCGGGAGGATAGAGCAGGGCTTCCAGCTCTTGCAGAGCTCGCTCCAGGTTGTCGTTGACAATCACGTAGTCAAATTCGTCTTGGGCATCCAATTCCTTGCGGGCCTGTTCTAGGCGCCGCTCGATGCTTGCCTCTGAGTCTTGTCCGCGCTCACGAATGCGACGTTCTAGCTCTTCCAGAGAAGGGGGACAGAGAAAGATGCGAATGGCGTCTGGATACTGCTGCCTCACCTGGCGGGCCCCGGCCAGCTCAATTTCCAGCAGCACATCCTGACCCTGTCTGAGTTTTTGGCAGACGATCTCGCGGGGAGTGCCGTAAAAGTTGCCGGCATACTGTGCCCATTCCAACAGCTCATTGGCTTCGATCAAACTGAGAAATTCCTCGCGACTGCGAAAGTAGTAGTTGACGCCTTCCTGTTCGCCGGGGCGGGGCGGGCGGGTGGTGACCGAGACCGAAAAATACAGTTCGGGGTGGCGCTGGCGCAATTGGCTGACCAGCGTACCTTTGCCTACCCCGCTGGGCCCTGTCAACACCAGCAGGCGACCGCAAGTGGCAGGAGGTGGAAGGGATCCCTGCGGCTGCGTACACTCAGAGGAAACTGGGGCAGGAGAGGCTGGCATAGGCAGAGAGCGACGAGCTGGTTTGGGTTTGTTTTAGAATATCTCACTCTTGGTTCTTGCAGATGGCTTGCGGCGATGGGCTTTCACTCGGTTTCCTCTGACAAACCGGGCTTGGCCGTTAGGAAGCGGTTGGCAACGGTTTCGGGCTGGATAGCAGAGAGAATCACGTGCCCGGAATCGGTGATGATGACAGCGCGGGTGCGGCGACCGTAGGTAGCATCCACCAACTGGCCCCGCTCGCGGGCATCACTGATGATGCGTTTGATGGGCGCTGACTCGGGACTCACAATGGCGATCACACGTCCGGCGGCGACGATGTTGCCAAAGCCAATGTTGATTAGGCGGGTATCCATAGGGTGATGAGCAAACGTAAACTACCCGGCTCCGACCGCTAAGCGGTACGGAGCGGGCTTTCCGTAGCCCTGCAGTTGGCAAGCCAACCACGGACCTCTAGGCCGGTTTACAGCGACCCCCAAAAGCGCAATCACGTTGGCACCGTTAAAATCTGCATCCCCTTCCCAACCACAGACCGGGTTCACACAACGAAAATGCTTCCCTTCCCGCTGCCCAAGCCACAAACACCGGTGGCAGGTCTGCGAGCTGTAGGCAGGCGGCACCACCACCACCTGGATCCCTGCTCTGGCTGCCTTGTAGTGCACAAACTGCCGCAACTGGTAGAACGCCCAACTGTTTGACCGTCGCCGCTCCGTCTTGCTGCGCGGCTGTTGGTTGACTCGCTCCCGGATCCCGGTCAGGTCTTCCAAGGCAATAAAGCTGTGGGTCGCCTGTGCCCTAGCAACAATGGACTTGGAGATGCGATGGTTCACCCAAGTTTGAAAGCGTCTCTCCCGACCAGACAGCCGTTGCAGCAGTTGCCGACACCTGCGCCGAGTGCTGCGTGTGCCCCTACTGGCTTTGCGTTGGAGAACCGCTCTCAACCGGGAGTAGTGGTCTCTGACCTGGTTCAACTGCTGTCCATTCCAGTTCTCTCCCTCAGAGGTATGGGCAATATCTCTCCTACCCAAGTCCACCCCAATCGCCTCGGTGGTGTCTTGTGGCTCCGGTGGGTCGTGCTCCACGCAAATCTGGATGTAGTAGGAACCGTCTTTGCGCTTGATGAGCGTGGCCGCTTTGGGATGAGAACCGGCCAGCATGCCGCGCTGGTAGGAGCCAACATCCAGCTCAAAGCGCTCGCGTCCCTCAACGGTGGTCAGCGACACCGTCCAGTCCTTCTCGCGGAAAGAAAAGATGCGGGCATCGTAGGTAACAAAGCCGCCCTTGAACGCTTTGACCGGACGATTCTTCTGCTGGGCAGCCTTGCGGGCAGCGGCCAACCTTCTGCATACCTGTTGTGCCAGGTTGCTGGATAGCCCAAAGCGGGTACGAATTGCGCGGTAGCAGAGCGATTGAAGCTTGACTGCGTTGACCACCTTCTCTGGTGTGTTTTGGTTGACCCAGTTGAGTGCTTGTGCAAAAGCCGACAAGGTTGCCTCTAGCTTCACGGCTTGCGAAGCAGATACCTTGAGCTTGCAGGAGATAGTTAAAACTTGGGTCATGTTGCAATCATACGTCATCCGCATTCCTCCCGAGCCTGACCCTACGGGTACAGGGCGGGGCTCCTGCGGTTTCTAGCTGACGATTGTCCGGCCAGCAACCTTCATTAAGGTAGCAAATAGGTCTCTTTCACAGGTTTGCTAGAACGACACCTGAGTTCGCGGTCAATTGGGCAGAGGGTTCTGACCGGCAAAAAGGCTGCGACTGTAGCAGGTTTAGTCGAAAAAAAGCTGCACAACCCGAACGGCTTACCCTACTTATTGAGGAGGGCAAATGCCCCAACGCCGACCAACTTCCATAGAACTTTAATTTTTCCTGGCCTATGCTTGACTTGACTTGGCTGGATCCCCTTGTCCAGCACTTTCAACTGGGGGATCCGGATCCACCCGAAGCCATCCGAGTGGGCCTCATTCACCAGACCTGGAAACTCAATACCTCTGAGGGATCCTTCATTGCCCAGCGTCTTCATCCCCGTTTGGATCCTGCTGCCACCGAAGACGGTCAAGCCGTCGGCCAATGGCTAAGGCAACAAGGCTTCCCCGTGCCCCAATTTCGCCGCGCTCGGGATGGATCCCTGCATTTGAGCTGGGCAGAAGGGCTGTGGCGGGTTATGGAGTGTCTGCCGGGATCCTCGCATTCAACCCCGCCCGATGGGAGTTACCTGGAAGAGGCAGGGGCAGCTGTTGGACGCTTGCACCGGCTCTTGGCCCAGTGGCAATATCGCTTTCGCTTCCAGATCCCGCATTTTCACGACACGGCCCACCTTTGGCAACAGCTCCGCCAGCGCGACCCGGCGCCAGAAGTGCGAGCAGAATGGCAATTTTTAATCGAAACTGTGCCGCACCTTTTGCTGCCCTCAGGGATCCCAACGCAGATCATCCATGGCGATCTCAAGTTCAACAACTTTTTGTTCGACGAGCAGGGGCGATTTGTGGGTCTGGTGGATCTGGACACCTTTATGTATCACAACCTCTACGTTGAACTGGGAGATGCTTTGCGCTCCTGGGGTAAACGAGGCAATACCTTTCAGCCCAAGGCGATCCTGGCGGGGTTGCGGGGCTATGCCCAAACCGGCAACCTGCACACCCTACAACCAGAACTCATCATCCAAGGGATCCAACTGATTACCCTGGAATTGGGGATCCGCTTTCTGCAGGATTGGTTCGAGGACTGCTACTGGAATTGGGATCCGCAGCGGTACCCAAGTCGCAAAGCCCATAACCTAGCCCGCTGCCAACAGCAAATTTGCCTGTATCAAGACCTCACCCAGATGGCGCCCCAACTGCTGGAGCCCATGCGCGCCCTCGTTGCAGCAGCAAGGGAATTGGCTTTCGGTTAATTTAAATTTATGTTAATTTAGAAGCAGCTTCCTCTTCGTTGCGCGATCCCTATGAGCAGCCTTCAACTTCCCCGCTGGTTGGAATTGGCACTGCCTTTTTTTCACCCTGTGCTGATGATTTTGGCCTTTGCCCTGGCTCTGTATGCCCTCTACCTGGGGCTACAGGCGCGGCGGGTGCGCACCGCCTCGGCAGAAGAACGCAAGGAGCTGATCAAAGGGAAGTTTGCTCAGCGGCACTTCCTGGCCGGATCCCTGTTTCTGGTGTTCATGGTGTTCGGAGCCCTGGGCGGCATGGGGGTCACCTACCTCAACAACGGCAAGCTGTTTGTCGGGCCTCACCTGCTGGCCGGCTTGGGCATTGTCGCCTTGGTGGCCAGCTCGGCGGCTTTGGCGCCGCTGATGAAGGATGGCCAGAAGGTTTGGGCCCGCAATGTTCACCTGATGCTTAACGCGGTGATTTTGGCGATCTTGGGTTGGCAGGCGGTGACCGGCTTTCAGATTGTGCAGCGCATCGTCAACCAGATGCTGACCGCCCCTCAGGTAGCCTGACCCGCTTTGGGCAGAGGCAGTTGCCAGAGAAGGCGTCCATGTCAAAATAGACGCTGTCTCCCTCTCCTTGGGTTGGAGAGGGACGCTTTCTCCAGGTACTTAGCCCCAGCCAACGGTTTTCTCATGTCTGTCAGCCCTCTTCCCAGTTGGGTCAAGCGTTCCATCGGCAAGGCCAGCGATATCTCGGCGGTGCAGCAGGTGGTCAAGCAGCGGGGCCTGCACACCATCTGCGAAGAGGGGCGCTGTCCCAATCGGGCGGAGTGCTACAGCCAAAAGACCGCCACCTTTCTGCTCATGGGCGGGATCTGCACCCGCGCCTGTTCGTTTTGTCAGGTGGCCGGTGGGCGGCCTGCACCGTTGGATCCCGCAGAGCCGGAAAAGGTGGCCGAGGCGGTTGAGCTGCTGGGTCTCCGCTATGTGGTGCTCACCTCGGTAGCCCGCGACGACCTGCCCGACCAGGGATCCGGTCGCTTCGTGGAGGTGATGCAGGCGATCCGGCGGCGCTGCCCCGGCACCCAGATCGAGGTGCTCACCCCCGACTTTCGCGGCGATCGCGACTGCATTGCTCGTGTGGTGGCCGCTCAGCCCGTCTGCTACAACCACAACATCGAAACCGTGCGGCGGCTGTCGCAGGCGGTGCGGCGCAGCTCCGGCTACGACCTATCCTTGCGGGTTTTGCGAACGGTGAAGGAGCTGGATCCCGGCCTGCCCACCAAGTCCGGCCTGATGCTGGGGCATGGGGAAACCCGCGCAGAAGTGCTGGAAACCTTCCGGGATCTGCTGGCGGTGGGGTGCGACCGGCTCACCCTGGGGCAATACTTGCAGCCTTCCTTGGCCCACCGACCTGTGGAGCGCTACTGGACGCCGGAGGAGTTTGCCGAGCTGGGCCAGATCGCCCGTGAGATGGGGTTTCGCCAGGTGCGCTCCGGGCCATTGGTGCGCAGCTCCTACCACGCTGCTGAAATGGTGCAGAACTAGGCGAGAGAACTGGGCAAAGGCGGTGCGCCGTCTGTCGTAGCCGGCTTTTCCCGTCCGAGCAGGGCATGAAGACCTGCCCCTAGACCGAAGGCTTGGGCCGCAAACCGGCTGAGCGCCTGCGGCGCCAGGGATCCCAGGCGGTATAGACTTGCCCCCGCCACCAAACCCGGCAAAAGGCCGTTGCCCCAGTCTCCCCACAGCCAGGAGCTCATCCCTTCGGCGCACAGCAGCAGCGCCCCATTGAGCAGCAGCGGTCGCCCCAGCCCTTCGCGAAAAGAGACCAGCGCCTTCCATAGGGCTTCCCAGGGCAGATGCAAGCGTACCCCCAAGCCCAACAGCCACAGGCCATCCAGCAGCGGGGCCAGCAGCAAATCCCACCCCAGCGGCGCCAGGCCCACCGCGATCCCCTTGCCGAGGGCAACAACCCTGCCCCATTGCTCTACAAAGCGGGCGTGATGCTGCCATTGTTTTTCCAGAATCTGGGCCTGAACCCAATCCAGCCGCCTCAAGACGTTCAAGGCCAGGAGGGAGCCCGCCTCCGTTTGCAAAATCTCCACAATGCGCCCCCGCAGAGTCTCAATTTGGGGTGCGGGCCGTTCCCACTCCAGGGTGATGCGGCCATCCGGCCAGTGGGTGCGCACTTTCAGAGGTTTTGGGCAAGCGGCGACGGTCAGGATCTCCTGCGGCGACACCCAGCCCAGGTGGCGGCTGATCTGGGCGCGAATCGCCTGCAATTCGGCTTCTGAATAGAGATCGCACTTGTTCAACACCAGCAGGATGGGCTTGTGCAGGGTGCGCAGCTCCAACAGGGCTTGGTATTCCAACTGGGTTAGGTCGGTGGCGATGACAAACAAGATCAAATCTGCCGAGCGGGCCACGTCCCAGGCCAACTGTTCGCGGGCTGCGCCTTCTACTTCGTTCAAACCCGGAGTATCCACCAGCCTCACCCGCCAAGGGATCTCCGGATCCGGTTGCCACAGCAGAGATTGGGGCCGTTGGGTGACCCCATTCAGGGGCCCTACCTCCAGCCGCGCCTCGCCGATCAGGGCATTCAGAACGGCTGACTTGCCGCGGTTGACCAGCCCGAACACCGCAATGGCAAACAGGCGGGCGGTGAGGCGCTTGCGCAAAGCTGATAAAGCTCTCAACTCCGGCTGCACATCCTGACGCCTGGCCAGAGATTGCCAGTGATCCCAGCAACTGTGCAAAACCGTTTCGGCTTGGGCGAGAGGAGGGGTCATAGACAGGGGCAAAGGACTAACCCTCACTCTAGAGGGAATTGCACCCCAGGGCCAGCCGTTTCTCCCCCCCAGCGTGGGGAACCGCCTGGCTCACAGAATAGGGCATGATAGCTTTAGGCTTCTGCTGGCTTTCCTATGCTGTATCGCCTTTCCCCCTCTCTGAAATGGCTCCGCATCGGTGGATCCCATCGTTCTAAGCAAGAGCGCCAGATCGTGCGCAGCCTGCTGGCCTTTGCCGGGGCGCTGTTGGTTGCGGATGTTGTGCTCCTGAGCGCCCTTCATTAGTCGGATGGGCAGGTTGGTCGTTGCTAATTCCGAATAAGTCTGAGACACCTCCCTACCCCTCTGCGCTGCCACAAGCAAAGGGGAGGGGATTTAAGGGCTGGCGGGCGGTTACCTGCAGCTTTTTCCGGCGTTATCTGCTGCAGTCATGTGGATCGATCTCTTGCGTAGGTAAGGCTCCCGCTTGGCTACAGAGCTCCCATAAAGTTCGGAAAAAGCTATATCTCAAACCCAATGAAGACACATCAGGACAGCTTGGTAGCCCCGCACTTTAGCGCGGGGACGAGAAGCCCGTAGGCAAGTTTAGTTGCTCTACTACTAACCAATGCTCATCAACTTATCGTTCCCAAGCACCTACTACGGTGAAAAACCCGATCCGTGCATTGGGGAACGAGAAGGAACGAAAAGTAAGCAGAATCTTGAGGTTTTGCCTCAAGTGACTGTCTAGGGGCGTCTTGACAACGCCTTTGCGAGTCCGTTTGTGGACTGCGTAAGAATCCCCCGACTTCAGTCGGAGGGAGTGTCAATCCAAGCCGCTTCCCTCACCCCCAGCCCCTCTCCCTCTGGGAGAGGGGGGTTGGGGAGCGGCATGACGAAAGGCTGCACGGGATCCCTTGTGCTGCGGGGAGGGGGGTTGGATCGGGAATAATGGAAGCGGCCTAAGCCGGGAGGGTCAGGTTTTCCCGGAGCTGAGGCTGGTGTTCTTTTTCCCTTGAGGCCGGCTATGGTTTTGCAGGAGGCGGCGGGCGTGCCCCGCATCAACGCGCGCGAGTCGGATGCTTTCGACATTTTCAACCTGAAGCATTATCTCGGCCCCAACCCCTACCTGGATACAGCCGCTTTCACCTTCGACTTTGCCCTCACCCAGTGCCCCCAGCCGCTGCCTATTGAGGCCTACCTGTCCAAGGTCTGCTCCTATTTTCCCTCCTTGCAGGAGGGATCCTATCCTTCCTATGCCCATTTGTTTGCTCGGCTGGTGGCGGAGGTGAACCGGCTGCAGATGGATCTGCACTTGCAGCGGTGGAGCTGTCACCCGTTTCCAGAGTACGTGCGCATTGCGGTGCAGACCTTGCACGGGCGTACCACTCGTGCTGCGGTCTATTTTGCCTGGGATTGGCTGGAGGCCATCGCCCAGGGGGAGCCCTTCGACGTTGAGGGGGAGATGCGTCGCCTGCAGCAACTGTTTCGCGACTCGGTGTACGGCGGGCCGACGGTCTATGCCCTCTTGCGGGCTGCGCACGAACGCGGGATCCCTGCCTGCTACCTGTGGGATGAAGGGGTCATGCAGTATGGCTATGGGCGCAACCAAGTGCGAGGGGTGGCCACCACCTTTCACTGCGACAGCCATCTCGACTCTGACTTCACCACCCGCAAAGACGATTGCAAGGCCTTTCTGGCGGCGCAAGGGTTCCCCGTGCCCCAGGGGGAGGTGGTTACTTCTTTGGCAGAGGCTTTGCCATTGGCGCAGGAAATCGGCTATCCGGTGGTGCTCAAGCCGGTGGCCGGCCACAAGGGGATCGGGGTGACAGCAGGCATTCAAACCCCAGAAGAATTGGCCTTTGCCTACAGTGCAGCGGTGGCAGCCATTCCCCCTGAGCAGCCGATCCGGCTGATCCTGGAAAAGCATCTGCAGGGCAGCGATTTTCGCCTGTTGTGTGTGGGCGGGCGCTTTGTGGCGGCCACAGAACGACGCCCGGCCTCGGTAACCGGCGATGGCCACAGCAGCATTGGGCAACTGATCGAGCAGGCCAACCGGGATCCCGCCCGCTGGGATACCCCCACTTCTCCGCTGGGGCCGATCCAGTGGGACGAGGCGATGGAGCGCTTTCTGGCGGAGCAGGGCCTGACGGCGGACAGCGTGCTGGAACCAGGGCGGACGGTCTACCTGCGCAAGGTGTCCAATCTTTCGGCGGGGGGGGTGAGCCGCGATGTCACGGCCACCGTCCATCCCGACAACGTGGTTTTGGCCCAAACCATTGCCCAGCAGTTCTCGCTGGTGTGCTTGGGCATCGATGTCATCGCCACCAGCCTAGAGCGCTCCTGGAAAGAGGGATCCCTGGGCATTATCGAGATCAATGCCGCACCGGGTGTGCTCATGCACCAAAAGCCGGCGATGGGCACGGGCGTGGATGTGCCAGGGGCGATCCTCGACCACCTGTTCCCCAAGACGGCCCGCATCCCAATTTTGACCTTCAACCGCCTTACCTTGGCCGAGGCGCACACCCTGGTGGAGCACATTCTGTCCCACCGTCCCGGCAGATGGGTAGGATGCGTCTGTCGGGAGGGCGTGCTGCTGAACCACAGCTTTAGGCCCCTGAACGGCAGCCTCTTTCGCCAGGTGAAAACCCTGCTGCGCCATCCCCACCTGGATCTGCTGTTGGCAGAAGCCGACGAAGAGACCCTGGAGCGGGAGGGCTTGGCCTACGAAGGCAGCGACTTGGTGGTGCTGCGGGATCCCTCCGATAAAGAGCTGCAAACCCTGAAGCGGCAGCTCAACCCCGACGGTGCCCTGTTCTTGCAACGGGAGTCCACCCTAACGTTGACGGTGGCCGGCCAGGTGGAGCGGTTTGAGCTGCCAGGAACAGACCTGCAGATGGGGATCCTGCTGCGATCCATGACTCTGCGGATCATCTGCAGAACCCTCAGCCAGATGCTGAAGAACTGGTCTGGCTGAGGCGAGGGATCCCTGTTGGGAAAAAGGCTAACCCTGCACCCCTCGGCAAGAAACGCTATCATAGAAGTCCAATGAGTAGGCTACCTTGGTAAAACCGCAAGAGGCAGGTCGGATGGATTGGGTAGAAAAAGTCCTGGAAAAGCTCCGCGAATGGGTAGAACGGGTGATCGATACCCTGCTAGGCCATCCTCAGCCCCAACCGGCACCCATTCCGGTAGAAAATGGATCCCATCGTCGTCGTTAATCCGACTGCCATTGCCACCGGCGGCGAGACCCTGAGCCTGCTGGTGTTGCACGGCCCCAACCTCAACCTGCTGGGAGTGCGCGAGGTGGGCATTTACGGCTCGGTATCCTTGGAGCAGCTCGATCAGGCTCTGCATCAGCAGGCAGAAAGGCTGGGGGCAAGATTGGAAATTCTGCAGTCCAACCATGAAGGGGTGCTCATCGATGCCATTCACCACGCGCGCCAGCGCCATGCCGGTATTTTGATCAACCCCGGCGCCTACACCCACACCAGCATTGCCCTCCGAGATGCCATTGCCGCCGTGGGACTGCCCACCGTGGAAGTTCACCTGAGCAACATCCACCGCCGCGAGTCCTTCCGGCAGCACTCCTACATTGCCGCCGTAGCGGTTGGGCAAATCAGCGGTTTTGGGGCGCAAAGCTATCTGTTGGGATTACAAGCTCTGGTGCAGCACCTGCGCCTGCAATCGGCGTAGGTGCCCGCAACTGTCCAGGAATGCTTGCACGGCTGTGCCGATCCAGCAGGTCACACTGCTCAGCTCGGCCAAATACGGATGAAGACACTTTGCCGCCAGCCCAAGCGCTCCGCGCCGCTGCCCTCACCCCCAGCCCCTCTCCCTGAGGTCACCCTCACCCCCAGCCCCTCTCCCTCAGGGAGAGGGGAGTTAGAGCGGCGCGTTCGCGACAGCGTTGCGTAGGAATAGCGCCGACCGGGAAAACTAGAAACGGAGATCCCAAACGGGGAAAAACCCCACCAGCAGCTCCACGATCAACAGAGCCGGTAGCAGGTTGGCCACCCGCAGGCGGGCCAGGCCGAGCAGGTTCAGGCCAATGCTCAAGATCAGGATCCCACCGGTGGCCTCTAGGGCCGCCATCAGGTCTGGGCGCAACAGCGGCTGCAACTGCCGCGCCAACAAGGCCACTCCCCCCTGCACCAAGAGCACCGGCAGCGCCGAAAATAGGGTGCCCCAGCCCAGGCTGGCGGCGAAGGCGAGGGTGGCGATCCCATCCAACGCCGCTTTCACCAACAACAGCGAGGGATCCCCTAAGCCATCCCGGATGGATCCCAGCAACGTCATGGGGCCGACCACAAACAGAATGCTGGTGGCAACAAAGGCGCGGGTAATGGGGCTGGGACCCAGCCAGCGGCTTACCTGCTTCTCCAGGGCCTGGCCAACCCGCTCGAAGGCGGCCTCGATGTCGATCCACTCCCCCAGCACCGCTCCTGACACCAGGGCCACCAAAACCGTTAGCGTTTGGGCGGCACTGCTGAGGGTCAGAGCCATTTGGATCCCCAAGACCAACACCAGGGCTCCCATCGCTTGCAAGAGGGTTTGGCTCATGCGTTCGGGCAGGCGGCTGCCCATGCCCCAGCCGAGGCCGCTGCCCACCAGGATGGCCAGGGCATTGACGAGGGTGCCAGTGCCGGGAGGAGCCATAGGTTTGCCCAGACTTTCCATTCTCAGTCTCCAACAAAGGCTCGTCCCAAACCTGCGCGGAAGCACCTAGGCAGATCGGCCATTTTCGCTGCCGATCCTGGCTATACTGGGGACACGCTCACCCAAACCCAGCGGTGGGCTTTCACTCCGCAGCGATTCACATGAGCTTTTGGAAGGGCCTGTTCGGGTCAACAGGGGCTGCTACAACCAAAGAGCCGGCGCAAACAGCCAAGGCCGACCGTCGCCAGGAAACAGTAGTGGTCCGAGGGGAGACTATCCTCTTCAGCTTGGATCCCAACTTGGATCTGTACGAGCTGGAGGAACTCTGCGATGCAGTGGGTTGGTCGCGTCGCCCCATGCACAAAGTGAAAAAAGCCCTGCAGCACAGCTTCTTGGTGGTGTCGATGTGGCTGCAGCGGGGCAGCTATCGTCGCCTCATCGGCTTTGCCCGCGCGACATCTGACCATGCCTTCAATGCCACCATCTGGGATGTGGTGGTGCATCCCGATTTCCAGGGCAGGGGTCTGGGCAGGCGGCTGATGGAAAAGGTAATCCACGAGCTGCGCGCCCAAGACATCAGCAACATCACCCTTTTTGCCGATCAGGGGGTGGTCAGCTTTTACGAACGGCTGGGCTTTACCCCCGACCCCGAGGGGATCAAAGGCATGTTTTGGTATCCCCGTTAGCTCATGGCTCCCCTGGTGATCCTGCCCGGTTATCTGGCGGGCGCGGCGGAATACGAGCCTTTGCGCCAAGCGCTGGAGGCCCGCGGCTATGCGGCGCGGGTGGTGCCGTTGCAGGTGCGCAGTTGGTTTCCCACACTGGGGGGAAGGCCCGTCACGCCCATCTTACAGGCTCTGCAGGCCACCATTCGGCGCACCCAGGCCGAGTTTGGGGTTGAGCGGGTTAACCTGGTGGCCCACTCCGCCGGCGGCTGGATTGCCCGCATCTACCTGGGATCCGTGCCCTATGGGGGACAGGTGTGGCAGGGGCGGGAGCACGTCTCGACCTTGATCAGCCTCGGATCCCCTCACACCAGCCGCGAGCGCTGGACAAGGCGCAATTTGGACTTTGTCAACACCCACTATCCGGGGGCCTTTTGGCCGCAGATCAAATACGTGTGTGTGGCGGGCAAGGCCATCCAAGGGCAGAGGTTGAAGCTGGGATCCCTGTGGCGGCAAGAGCATTATCTGGCTTGGCTGGCCTACAACAGCTATTGGCTCACCGCCGGCCAAGGAGAGCTGTGGGGCGACGGCATTACCCCCATCCAGGCTGCCCACTTACAGGGGGCTGTCAACCTAACCCTGCCCAACTGTTACCATTCGGGTCGAGGTGGGCGGCGCTGGTACGGTTCCCCCGAGGTGGTGGAAGCCTGGGCTGGCTACTTGGCTTAGCTGCTGGGTTCTTTGGGATCGGCAACGGAAGTCTCGGGCAAAGAGGCGGTCGATTGGCGACGTTCCTGCTGGCGTCGGGCGGCTTTCACCATTTCTTCGACAATGGCCCGCGCCTGCTTCATGCGATCCAAGCTGCTGCGGTAGAGCTCCAGATCTTTTTTCACCCGCTCTGCCGAGAAGGGCAGCTTGCCCACCACATCCTCCAAAAAGCGACGGGTGCGCTCTTCCGGTTCTTTGAAAAGGGACTTGGCTACAACTTCATAGGCTGTGTAAAGGCCAACCGCCAAAACCCGGCTGTAGGCATAGGGAGGCTGGGTCATGCGCTCCAAAATGGCTTTCAACCCGCCCACATCTTCCGCCCCCGGTTTGAGACAAAGGAGATCCAGTCTTTGGCGTGGATCCCCGCTGCGCATCAACTCGAGCAGATCGCAGGCATTCTTGCGCAACACCTCCGGCTTGAGGTGGAGAGCCTTACAGAGGGCGTTGAAAATGGCCTCTCGCTGTTCAGGGGGGTGGTAAGCTTCCATCAGCCCGTCGTAGAGGGTGACCAGCCCCAAAGCAAAAAACGGGTCGTAGGTGAAGGCACTGTTGACGGTGGTCAGGTGCAGCTCCACCAGCAACTCTTCCACCACCCGCCGATAGACGGCGTTGATCGGGCGAGGGTAGGCGCTGAAAAAGGTCGCTTTGGTGGCGGCGAGGGTGCGAACAGGATTCACAGGCAGACAGAAAGATGAGCTTGAGGATGGCTTTCTCGACTGTTTTTATTCTCGCCTGTGGTGACTCTGAGGGCAAGCGATGGCCCTCCGCTATGGTGAGATAGGGATGGGTTGAGGAGGGGGATGGCAACAACAGACGTGACGGTGGTGGTGAAGATCGGCACCTCCAGCCTGACGGACACGCAAACCGGCCTGTTGCGCCTTTCGGTGCTGGGGCCGCTGGTGGAGGTACTAACCCACTTGCGCAGGCAGGGGTACGCGGTGATCTTGGTCTCCTCCGGAGCGGTGGGGGTAGGTTGTGCTCGCCTGGGCTGGCGGCAACGACCGACGGCCATTGCCGAAAAGCAGGCGGTGGCTGCGGTGGGGCAGGGACGGCTGATCCGCCTTTACGATGACCTCTTCTCGGCTCTCAACCAGCCGATTGCCCAAGTTTTGCTCACCCGCGGCGATCTGGTGGAGCGCAGCCGCTACGTGAACGCCAATCGCACGTTTGCCCAACTGCTGCAGATGGGGGTTATCCCCATCGTCAACGAAAACGACACCGTGGCAGTGGAGGAGCTGAAATTCGGCGACAACGACTCGCTTTCGGCGTTGGTGGCCAGCATGGTGCAGGCCAAGTGGCTCATCTTGCTCACCGATGTGGACAAGCTCTATTCGGCTGACCCCAACCGGGATCCGTCTGCTGAGCCCATCGAGCGGGTGTTGCCCGGGATCCCTCTCCAGGTGAAGGCCGAAGCCCAGGGAAAAAGCGGCTGGGGCACCGGCGGCATGGCCACCAAGCTAACCGCTGCTCAAATTGCTACAGCCGCAGGCGTCACGGTGGTGATCACCAACGGCAAACGGCCTGAGCAGATCCCGGCCATTCTGGCCGGCGAGGCCATCGGCACCCGCTTTGATCCGGCTCCCCAGCCCGCCAGCGCCCGCAAGCGATGGATTGCCTATGGCCTCATCCCCGAGGGATCTTTGACTTTGGATGAGGGGGCGGTACGGGCGGTGTGCCAGCAAGGACGTTCGCTGCTGCCGGCAGGGATCACGGCCGTTTCTGGGGAATTTGAGGCGGGGGCCGCCGTGCGCCTGTGCGATCCCAGCGGTCAGGAGGTGGCACGGGGTCTGGTGAACTACAGCGCCGCAGAACTGCGGCAGATCAAGGGCAAAAAAACTGCCGAGATCCCTCACATTCTGGGCTACGAGGGGGTCGATACCGCTGTGCATCGGGATAACTTGGCTCTGCTCAACTAGGCCACTGCGATGGCCTATTCTTCCAACTGCCAGGGATCCTGAGCCAGCTCCTCATCGAAAACCCGCGGTGGGCGCACGGCCAGCAGCACCTGGCCCAACAGGGGAGAGGAGGGTGAATCCTCAATCCACTCCACTGCCACCAGTCCAGCCCGATCCAGCAGGAAAAATCCCGCCGTTCCTTCCCAAACCCGAACAGCGCGATCCACCACCAGCAAGACCGGATCCCGTTCTTCCTCAGGGGCCACCGGCAAGCCCAACAGGGATCCCAGCAGCCCGTTTTCTACTGGTAGGACGACCGGATCCCCGGCCTTTTGCATCACCGGCCAAGCGGGCAAGGCCATCCAAGTCTGCTCCGCCGGGCTGGTGACCCAGCCAAAAGGCCCTTGGGGCTCGCCGGCAGGGATCTGTTCCCAGATGTCGGTCGCCAGGGGCAGGGATCCGGCCACCGGCAGCAGGCGCGGCAGATCTTCTTCCAGGCGAAACACAGACAGCTTGGGCAAAACGCTGCGTTGGGGTCGGGAGCTGGCAGCAACCGTGGATAGGAGCTGCTCCACCTGCTGGCGGGCTGTATCGCTATGGACATACCGAAACGCTCGACCGATAGCCCGAGTGCGCTCCTGCAGATCGCGGGTTTGCTGGGCCGTTCTCCAGGCTTGATAGGCCACCGCATCGCCGGGGTGATCCGTAAACCCGTCCGGAAGCCGTTGCAGTTGGGCGTAATTTTTCACGGCACGGGCGATCTCATGAGCTTCATCGACATTCAAATGGCGGTTGAGGACGAATTCCGCCACCCGAGCCCGATCCTGTGGCGAGAGGATGCGCAGCTCGTAGAGGATATCACTGCCTCGGTGGGCAAAATGCTCCAGAACCGCCGGGCTGGCGCCGGCTTTGGCCATCCCCTCGTAAACCTGGGCGGCGACGATGATCTGATTTTGCTGGGCGGGCTCAAGCCCAGTCGCCTCAAAGATGGCCTGGGGAGTCATTTTCTGTTGCTGCAAGCTTTGGCAGGCCTTGGCCCAATCCAGCCAACGGCCCTCTTTGCGTCGCAGCCGCTCCACCAACAAGCTGGGATCCTCCCCCAGGGCAGAGGGTTCTGGCAGATGTTGACCCATGGCAAGACGTCCTCCACAACAACATCAACACGATCAGCGCAATACAAAACTCACTACCGTCGGGAGTTGGGCAGGCCGAGGCCAAAATACGATCTAAAAGACGACCTCAAGAATTTTTTTAAGAATTTTCCTTGTGCCGGGTTGGCTGTCCTGTCTTTAGCTTAATCGGCGGGAAGCCCGGCACTGTATTGGTGAATTGTGTTTACTCAACGAAGATGAGTGTCGGGAGTCGTTCACTCCAAGGGGATCACCTCGGCAGTATGGCCATCCACAGGCAACTGGTTGAGATCCAATTGCCAAAGCTGGAAGCGCTGTGACTGCCCGGCTGTCAGCACCTGCAGCCAGACCAGCCCCTTTTGCCCCACCTGCAACACTTCAGATCCGACGGGCACGGCCACCTGGGCCAAGGGATCCCCCCCTTCGCCGTACAGCCAGAGGGACGAGAACTCTTCTCCCTCCCGACACAGCAGCAGCAGACCCCAAGGGGCTTGGACCATCTGGACAGGCCACCCTCTCAAAAACCAGCGGCGCACCCGCAGCGGATTCACCTGTACCGAGTCGAGGTAGGGGCAGCAACCCTGCTGGGCCGCAAAGAGCAGCCGTTCCCCCAGGCTGACCGCCATCCCTTGGGGATCCAGGGGTAGGCGATAGCGCAGCGGCTGGGATCCCGGCTGCAAAGGCAAGCCGGTGGGATAAGGCACAAGGCTCATCTGCACCCACTGCCGCCCCGCACCGGTCAGCAAAACCAGATAATCCGAGAGGGCCAGCAAGCGGGGCAGGGATCCCGTCCCAGCCGGCTGCGGGCCAGGCCAACGAAAGTAGCGATGGGAATCGGGGAAAGGCTGGGGCCCGGTCGGCTGCCACTGCACAGCCCCCAGCTCTTGGGCGGTGGCCCAGACCAACTCCTGCCGCTTTGCCAGCCAGGTGGCCTGCCAATCCTCCGCAAAACTCAGCAGGGTACGGATGCGCGCGGGACTCAGGTGCAAAAGGCTGCTTTTGGAAAAAGCCAAAGCCTCCGGGAAGCTCGGCAAAGGCAGCACTTGCCGCAACGGTTCGGCCAAGGAGAAACAGGCCAGAGGCGGCGCTCCTGAGGCAAGGGTCTGCAGCTCCAGCCACTCCAGCTTCTGGGAGGTCACTCGCAACAGCAGCGGGGAACGGCAGCCACTGGGATCCTCGCAGATGTAGAACTTTTGCTCAGGCGGGGACTCCATCCCGCCACCGCCCACAAAACCCGGATCCGGCAGATCCCAGACCTGCAGGCCGGGGGGGGATCGCCTGGACAGGTGCGGGCCAACCCAACAACTGGCTGGCTCCTGCCACTCCTGAGCAAACACCGCCAGAGCTGAGCGCATCTGCGCCGCCGTGCGAAACCGCCGCAAGGGCAATTTGCGCAACGTGATCTCCAGCAGTTCCTGCAGCGGGGCCGGGATCCCTTCTGGGCAGACAAACGGCTGGTTGAGGTGGGCGTGCATCAACTGGCTGGGGGAGCCGGAAAAGGGCCGCTGACCCGTCAACAGCTCCAGGAGGATGATCCCCACCGCGTAGAGGTCAGAAGCGGGGCCAAACTGGCCGTAGAACCGCTCTGGCGCCATGTAGGCCGGCGAGCCGGTGGCGGCGATCTCGCCGGGGGCAGGTTGGGGGTGGCGGGCGATGCCAAAGTCCGTCAGCTTCAGTTGCCAGCCCTGGGGTGTGGGCTTGAGCAAAATGTTCTCCGGCTTCACATCGCAGTGGATCACCCCCTGGCGATGGGCATGATCCAGCCCGGCCAAGATCTGATCCACAAAGCCCAAAACCTGCTTGACCGGCAGCCACAGCCCCCGCTCCACCTGGTCGATCAGCTCCCGCAGGGTGCCCCCCTCGCAGTACTCCAACACCAAATACCGCCCCTCGCGGGCATGTTCGAGGGCGTAGCAGCGGGTGATATTGGGGTGGTTCAACGTCAGCAAGTAGCGCAGCTCCCGCAGCAGGTTGGGGGTGGGGAAACGCTCCGCCGGCAGCTCCTTGAGGGCCACCAGCTCCCCCCCTTGGCGGGGCCGGGCGCAAAACACGCGCCCATACTGACCTTGGCCAGCCAGACCCAAAATTTGGTAGCTCTCGTGAATGGACTTGGTGGTACGGGTGCGTCGGGACACGGCCCCAGGGGAATCCATACCGGCACTTTGTATCGTTATATCCCCTGCCCGCTCTCTTCTTGTCCTAATCTCGGCACCTTTGCCGACAGGGCTGCTCCCCCTGCACCCACCAATGGAGAGACTAGGAGCCGGTCAACTGCTGGAGCAGCTCCGCCGCGTGGGTCTCCACTTTGACCTTGGTGATGATAGCCTCGATCTTCCCCTCCGGATCGATGACAAAGGTGGTGCGGTGGATGCCGTTATAGACTTTGCCCATGAACTTTTTCGGGCCATAGACGCCGTAGGCGGTGGCCACCTTGGCCCCCTCGTCCACCAACAGCGGAAAAGGCAGTTGCAGCTTCTGGGCAAATTTTTGGTGGGAACGGGCATCGTCGGCGCTCACCCCCAAGATGTGGATCCCCTGGGCCTGATACTCGGCGTAGGCATCCCGAAAGCCACAGGCTTCTTGGGTGCAGCCGGGGGTGTTGTCCCGCGGGTAAAAATAGAGCACCACCCGCCGGCCCCGCAACTGGCTCAAGCTGATCAAGTTGCCCTCGGCATCGGGCAAGGTGAACTCCGGCGCGGGATCCCCAACAGCAAGAGGCATGGCGGGATCCCTCCTCAGGTGGATTTTTTCGGGGAGAGGATCATCGTGATGTTGCGCCCTTCCTTTTGGGGAGGCTGCTGCATTTCCGCTACGCCTTCTAGGTCTTTGAACAAGCGCTGCAGCAGTTCTTCCCCCAACTCGGCGTGCTGGGCCTCGCGACCGCGAAACATCACCGTGGCTTTCACCTTGTCTCCATCCCCCAAGAACTGTTGGGCGCTGCGCAGGCGCACGTGGTAGTCGTGCTCGCCGATGTTGTAGCGAAACTTCACTTCCTTGATCTCGGCAGTGTGTTGTTTTTTGCGGGCCTCCCGCTCTTTTTTCTCCTTCTCAAACTTGAACTTGCCGTAGTCCATGATGCGGCAGACGGGGGGATCCGCTTTGTCGCTCACCAAGACCAGGTCTAGGTCTTTTTCTTCGGCCAGGCGCAGGGCTTCGCGCGGGCTCATGATCCCCAACTGGGTGCCGTCGGTATCGATGAGGCGGATTTTGGGGAAGCGGATGCGCTCGTTGATGGCCGGCAGCTCTGCACGCTGCTTGCGGGGAAAGCGGTCAAGTGGACGCTCTACGGACAAGTTTTCCTCTCTGAACGGAACGCAGGACAAAGACAAATGCCAAAAGAAGCAGACGCCTTTTGGGCGGCGCCGACCCACAGACTTGAACTCTCCAAGCGGCTGTCGGCCCGCCGGCCAAGGCATGCTGCACCTATACTAGCTGGCATTTTCTATCTCCTTCTAGAGCTGTCAAGAGTTGTCAAGGCTCGCTCACCTGGGATCCGGTCAGGTTCCGCGGTAGGATAACCAAAGCAGCGATCCGGACGGGATCGAGGGTTGTTTGTCGGCCAGCAGGGAGGGCAAAAGCGGTGCAACTGGGTTTAACGGAACGGGAACTAAAAGACCTGGCCCAGAAGTCGGTTCAGCTCATCTTGAGCCCGCGGGAGGGGGATAGCGAGGCGCTGATCCAGTACAAGTCTTCGGCGGAATTTCGGGCCGGAGTCCATCTGGCCTGCGCGGCCATGGTACTGGTTTTGGCGGAAAACAACGAGCGCATCGGCCAACAGTTGGCCGCCCTCCAGGAAAAGGGATCCCTGCCTGCCGGCTGAAGCGGCGGCCCCCAAACATCATCCGGCCATGGTTCCAGAGACTACTCCGCCGCAAGTGCGCAGCGAACGAGACTCGATGGGGGAGCGACAACTGCCCCAATCGGTTTACTACGGCATCCAAACCGCCCGCGCCCTGGAGAACTTTCCCATCAGCGGCCTCAGGCCTCTGCCAGAGTACGTGGAAGCCTGTGTGCTGATCAAAAAGGCGGCGGCTGAAGTCAACGGCGAGCTGGGCTGCATTCCGGCAGAGGTGGCCAAGGCGATTGTCCAAGCAGCAGACGAGATCCTCCAGGGATCTCTGCGGGATCAATTTGTGGTGGATGTGTACCAGGCGGGGGCGGGCACCTCTCACCACATGAATGTGAACGAGGTGCTGGCCAACCGGGCTTTGGAGATCCTGGGGGAGCCCAAGGGACGCTACGAGCGGGTCAGCCCCAACGACCACGTCAACTACGGCCAGTCCACCAACGACGTGATCCCCACCGCCATCCGCCTGGCCGCCCTGTCGCGGGTGCGGCGGGATCTGTTGGTCACACTGGACAACCTGGTGGCGGCACTGGAGCAGAAGGCCCAAGAGTTTCGCGGCATCCTCAAAGCCGGTCGCACCCATTTACAGGATGCTGTCCCTGTAAGGCTGGGGGACAGCTTTGGGGCCTATGCGGCCATCTTTGCCCAGCACCGCCGCTGGATCGAGGAGGCCAGCCAGGCTCTGTGCAGCTTAGGGTTGGGGGGTAGCGCGGTCGGCACCGGCCTCAACACCCCCCCCCAGTACCGACAACAGGTGGTGCAGCGGCTGGCGGATTACACCCAGTTGCCCCTCACCCCGGCTCCCCATCCCATGGCAGCGATGCAGAGCATGGCCCCCTTTGTGCACCTGTCGGGATCCCTGCGCAACCTGGCCCAGGACGGCATCAAACTGGCCAATGACCTGCGGCTGATGGATTCCGGCCCCAAGACCGGCCTCAAGGAGATTCAACTGCCGCCGGTGCAGCCCGGCTCCTCCATCATGCCCGGCAAGTACAACCCGGTGCTGGCCGAGATGCTGAACATGGTCTGCTTCCAGGTGATCGGGCTGGACACCGCCATCACCCTCTGTGCTCAGGCGGGGCAATTTGAGCTGAACGTGATGATGCCCCTCATCGCCTACGACCTTCTGCACAGCCTGCAGATCTTGAACAACAGCCTGCAGGTCTTCGCCGAGCGCTGCATTCAAGGCATCATCCCCTACCCGGAGCGGTGCCGCAGCTATGCGGAAGGAACTCTCGCTCTGGTGACCGCCCTCAACCCCTACATTGGCTATTTGCAGGCGGCAGAGATAGCCAAGCTCTCCCTGGAAACCGGCAAACCCATCCGCCAAATCCTGTTGGAGCGCAACTTGATGAGCCCGGAACAGGTGGCCAAAGTGTTGGACCTAGAGGCGATGAGCCAAATGCAGTCCTAGCCCATTCACTGCAGAGAGGGAATACTGCTCCCAGAACCGTTACCCCCCGCCCAGCATCATTTGCCCAACACCTCAGGTTTTGTAGTCAATGAAACGTTTCTCTACGTCGTTATTGCTACGCAACGCCGCCGCGAACGCACTGGCGAGGCGGAGCGCTACCCCTAACTCCCCTCTCCCTCCGGGAGAGGGGCCGGGGGTGAGGGCTGACTCCCTCCGGGAGAGGGGCCGGGGGTGAGGGCTGACTCCCTCCGGGAGAGGGGCCGGGGGTGAGGGCGCTAGCAGCGCGGAGCACTTAGAAGGTAAAAAAGTAAACACCAATGAACGGCCAGATACCTTCCTACCCTTGTCCGCCCGTTCACGGCCTCAGCCCGAGCAAAGGCGGGGCTTTGCGTTGGGAAGAACGCGGGAGTCCAAACCCCGCCCCGGCAGCACCAGCCGTTCGAGCGCGTCCCTTCCTAAAATGGGCAGGGGGGAAAGGGCAACTGCTCAGCCAATACGAACCCTTTTTCCCGCGCAACTGGAACACCTATCACGAGCCCTTTTTGGGGGGTGGAGCGGTCTTTTTTCATCTGGCCCAAGGGATCCCGGGTTCTCGGCGCTTTGTGTTGTCGGATATTAACCCTGAGCTGGTGAATGTATATTGCTGCCTGCGGGATCGGGTGGAGGAGATCATTGCTCTGCTCAGCCACCACCAAGCCCACCACAGCCGGGAGCACTACTACACGATCCGCGCAACTCGTTTTGCGGATCCGGTGCAACGGGCGGCACGGCTGATTTACCTAAACAAAACCTGTTTCAACGGCCTCTACCGGGAAAACTCGCGGGGAGAGTTTAATGTCCCTCTGGGCCGTTACCGTCATCCCCGCATTTGCGACGCGGAGAACCTGCGGGCCGTGGCACGAGTTTTACAGGGCGTAGAGATCGCGGTGCAGCCGTTTTGGCAGGTGCTGGAACGGGCCGAACCCGGAGATTTTGTCTATCTGGATCCTCCTTACCATCCGCTGTCTGCCAGCAGCAGCTTCACCGCCTACAGCCGGTTTGCGTTTGGCGAAACCGAACAAATCCGCCTGCGAGAGGTATTTGGGACGTTGGCCGACCGAGGGGTGCAGGTGCTGCTCTCCAATTCCGATTGCCCCTTTGTGCGGGAGCTGTACCGGGATTACCCCATCCAAACCATCGTTGCCAGCCGTGCCATCAACTGCCAGGGCCACAAACGCGGTCCCATCACCGAGGTTCTGGTTCTGAGCCATCCCACCTGCAGAGCAGAGGAAGGGATCCCGTTTTGCCCCAGAAGCGTCTAGGGTGATGGATGAGCAGGTTGAGATCCGAAACGGGATCTTGAGCTCCGGCACACATTTGAACAGACCATGGGGACAACAGCGCATGGATCCACGAGAAATCGAGGCGTTGCTACAGGCTGCCCTGCCCGGCGCAAGGGTGCAGGTGGAAGACACTGTCGGCGATGGCAGCCACTTTCAGGCCATTGTAGTGGCCGAGCAATTTCAGGGCCTGCCCCTGATCAAGCAGCATCGGCTGGTGAATGAGGCCTTGAAAACCTATTTACAGGATGGCCGCCTCCATGCTTTGGCTCTGCGCACCTTTACCCCCGCTCAGTGGGAGCAGTTCCGCGGGCTAGATTCGGGTTCACCGGCTGATTGAGCCAAGAGACTCATTCTCCGATGCGTTGCCCCTGCGCCTTGGGCTACACAGAGCATGCGACTGGTAGGACGCCCAAGCGCTTCCCTCTCTCTTGGGGAGAGGGGCCGGGGTGAAGCAGGAAGTGAGTGTCTGAATCGGGTTGGAAAGAGCCATCGAGCAGACACCAAACTTAACCGAAATGGTCTGGGATCCGCTTCTAAACTGGCAGATGAGCCACCCCAGGAGGATATATGCCCACTCCATCCCCGCCCGGCATTACCCCCAAGCAAATGAATCTGCTGCGAGCTGTCACCGCGATGGCCTGGTCTGATGGCGCGCTGGAGGTTGCGGAAGTGGAGCTCATCGCCCAGCAACTCTCGCGGCATTTTGCTTCGCATCCCGGCCAGCAGGCCAGCTTAGCGCAGGAGATCCGCCAGTATTTGGTGCAGCAAGTCCCGTTGGCAGAGGTGCTGTCCAAAGTCAACGATGAGGCCGAGAAGCGTCTCATCCTCAAGTTGGGCTACCTGGTGATTGCGGCCAGCGCCCGCAGCCCGGAAGAACCCGTGGTGAATCTGGAAGAGCTGGACGCCTTTCGGCAGTTGGTGGATAGGCTGCAGTTGCCCCCAGAAGTGGTACGACAGGTCTCTCAAGAAGCAGAGGCCGAACTCGGGGATCCCAGCATTGCGCCAATTGAAGCCCTGGTGCAGGGGTTTACCCGCCACTGCCGCTAGAGACCTGGGTGGGCGGCTGGTGGTTGCGAATGGCCCGCCTGACCAAATTGAGAAAAGCAAAGGCTCGTTGATCGGTGGGATCCAAGCTCATCACCGCTTGAAAGGCTGCTTCCGCCTGCTGCAGAACGGATAGCTCGATTTGGCCATCCTCATCTGCTTCCAGTTGGGCCTTTTGCAACAGGAGGGCCCCTCGATTGTAATGGGCTGCCACATGGTTGGGATCTGCCGCCAAAACGGCTTCCAGCTCTGCCAAGGCCGGATCCAGGTAGCCGCTCATACCCAGCACCCAGGCCAGCTTGTACCGAGCTTCGGTGTGGGTTGGGTCGGCAGCAACTGCTTGCCGAAACGCCCGCATGGCCGACTGGAAATCTCCCGCTTGTACCGCCGCGATGCCCTCTTGGTAGCTGTCGTGAGCCATAAGCCGGTTGGGGGTTGACTTGGAATCTGGCGCGAGGAAGGGATCCCTTATTTGCAGCTTAGCCCCTCTCAGCTACGTTCCTCCAGATGCCGAGAAGGGAGCCGTGCCCTCGCCGCTGCAGCGTTTTTTTCCCCTCGGTGATGCCATCTGCAGTAGGAGAAACTGCCGCGGCAGGAGATTGGAGATTGCGCAAAGCCTGAGCCGCTCCACCTGGGCCCGTTCCTAGGATGAACATAACCCTTGATCCGGTGTTGAACAATGAACGCCAAACTGCTTTTCCTACCCTTGGCTCTGGGGTTGTCTGTAGCTCCGGCCACCGCTGTTTTTCCGCAAACCTTGGGCATTTACCCCCCCTTGCAAAGGCTGCAACTGGCCGACACTGCTCAGTTGGAGATTGGCACCCGCTCCATCATCGTCAACCCCGTTCCTTCTGACTTGCAGGTCAATTTGGAGCTGGATCGGCGCGGGTCGAACCCCATCTACCGGCCTGGAGAACCGATTGCCATTACCCTGAGCACCAACCGCGATGCCTACGTCTATCTGTTCAGCATCCAAGCCGATGGCCGCACCCATCTGATTTTGCCCAACCGCTTTTCCGGCGGGAACGAGTTTCTGCGGGCCGGAGAAGTGCGTACCTTTCCACCGCCGGGGGCCAGCTACCGGTTGACCATCGCTCCACCTTTCGGCCAAGCCCAGGTGTTGGCCGTAGCCTCTCCCCGTCCGCTGAACTTCCAGGAGATCGCCTCTTTTGAGCAGAGTGGCTCCTTTGCCGATGTGCGGGTGCGGGGATCCCAATTGGGCAGTGCCATCGCCCGCGCCATTGTCGTCGAAGGGATCCCTTCCGACCAGTGGGTGACGACCACACGATTTTATCGAGTGGCCCCCCGCTAGCCCAAGACAGGATCCATCCGCCAGGACCGAGGTTGTCCAAAAAGCAGCTTCATCTGTCACAATGAAGGCAGGCAAACGTAGCCTCGGCTACGTTTCTCTCTTGCGGTCTTGGGTCAGCCGTTCTATGCTTCCTTCCTCCACGCCCCTGAGCGAGCAGATGCGCAGCCTTGACGACCATCTCTCCCGCCGGCCCTTGGAGCTGGATCCGGCGGGTTACTTTGTCATCTACCTGGATCGGGAGCAGAACCTGATTTGCGCCAAGTACTACCGCACTGTAATTAACGAGCGGGGGCTGGCCACCGATCCGGAAACAGGAGCCGTGCTCCCGGCCAGGGGCTCCGTCAATCGCTCCCCTGAACGGGTGTATGTTGGACGCACGGCCAAAGAACTGTGTGTGCAGATCTTCGAAAAAGAGCAGGAGAGGGTTGTCTCTCAGCTCAGCCATGCGGCCTACCTGGGACGGGAGTTTCAGAAGGCCGAAGCTGCCCTGCTCTCCGGCGCGGAGTACATCCAAGACTAAGCCCGTCCCAGCAGCGCCGGAGCTTACGTTTGAGGGGCTACATCATACCCATGCCCCCGGAGCCAGCCGTCGGGGCTGCCGGTTTGGGCTCAGGTTTTTCCACCACAATCGCTTCGGTCGTGAGATACATTCCGGCTATGGAAGCCGCGTTTTGCAACGCCGAGCGCACCACCTTGGCCGGATCCACGATCCCCTGAGCAAACATGTCCACATAGGTTCCGGTCAGGGCATCGAAGCCAAAAGGCATCTCCTTCTCCAGAACTTTTTCCACCACCACCGACCCTTCCAGACCGGCATTGTGGGCAATCTGATAGAGCGGAGCCTGCAAAGCCCGGTAGACAATCTCTGCCCCCACCTGCTCTTCCGACTTCAAGGTTGCCTTGAAAGCCGGGATCCCTTTGGCCAGATGCAAAAGCGTCGCCCCACCGCCGGGAACGATCCCTTCTTCCACCGCCGCTCGAGTGGCATTCAGGGCATCCTCAATGCGCAGCTTGCGGTCTTTGAGCTCTGTTTCGGTGGCAGCCCCCACTTTGATCACCGCCACCCCACCGGCCAACTTGGCAATCCGCTCCTGCAGCTTCTCGCGGTCGTACTCGGAATCGGTGGTTTCCAGTTGCTTGCGAATTTGGGCCACCCGCTTCTCCACCGCCGCTTTGGTGCTGCCATCGGTGACGATTGTCGTTTTATCTTTGGTGACGGTGATCTTGCGGGCCAGCCCCATCATGTTCAGGGTGACGTTCTCCAACTTGATGCCCAGATCCTCGGAGATGAGCTGCCCGCCGGTGAGAATGGCAATGTCTTCCAGCATGGCCTTGCGCCGATCCCCAAAAGCCGGAGCCTTGACCGCCACCGCGTTGAGCACCCCCCGCAGCTTGTTGACCACCAGAGTGGCCAGCGCTTCTCCCTCCACATCTTCTGCGATGACCAAAAGAGGCCGACCTTCACGGGCCACCCGCTCCAGGATGGGCAGCAAATCTTGCAGGCTGGAGATCTTGTTGCTGGTGATGAGCAGATAGGCATTTTCGTATTCGGCCACCATCCGCTCGGTGTCGGTAACAAAATAGGGGGAAATGTAGCCGCGGTCGAACTGCATCCCTTCTACAACTTCCAATTCCGTCTCCAAGGACTTGGATTCCTCGACGGTGATCACCCCCTCTCGCCCCACGGCATCCATGGCCTTGGCAATCATCTCCCCCACCTCGCTGTCATTGCCGGCAGAGATGGTGGCTACTTCCGCAATGGTTTTGCGGCCTTCCACAGGCTTGGCATGGGCGGCAATTTGCTCCACTAAGTAGGCGGTGGTCTTTTCAATGCCGCGCCGCAAGGCCACAGGGTTGGCACCCGCTGAAATGTTTTTCAGCCCTTCCCGCACCATGCTCTGGGCCAAGATGGTGGCAGTGGTGGTACCATCCCCGGCCACATCGTTGGTCTTGGAGGCCACTTCCCGCATCAACTGGGCACCGGTGTTCTCCAAGGGATCCGCCAACTCGATTTCTTTGGCAATCGTGACCCCATCGTTGACGATCTGGGGGGCACCAAACTTCTTCTCCAAGACCACGTTGCGCCCTTTGGGGCCAACCGTAACCTTGATCGCATCCGCCAGTTGATTGATGCCCTGCTCCAGCGCCTTGCGGGCCTCTTCTCTAAACAGAATCCGTTTTGCCATAAAATCCGCGATCCTCGTAATTTCGACTGGGCTACCTGTGCCGAGTGCTGCCGGGCGGAGTGGAAGAATCCATCGGCTCAGCCAACAGAAAGTTAGCACTCTAAACTCCTGAGTGCCAATCTAGCCCAAAACTGGGAGACTCAGCAAGGTGGGACAGATCCGGGGTCAGGTTGTGGCCGAGAGGCTTAGGAGTTGCCGCCGATCAGGATGTCGGGAAACTGGGCCTGGGCTTCGCTGATGGGGCGGTTGCGTCCGCCGTTTTGCCAGTAGTTGATGAGTTCGGTGGCTTGGTTGAGCAGAGTGATGCGATCTTCCTCGCTGATCCAAGTTTTGCTCTCCAGCTCAGCTTTGAGCTGTTCCCAGGCGTCATCTCGCGGCCAGAAGAAGTAGTGGGTGAGGGGGCTGCGGTTTTTGGCCACCACCTGATCCACAGCAATAGCCAAGTCGTTTTCTAGCCACAGGGCTTTTAGGGCGAACTTCGGCAAGGCTCTCTTCTCCTTTGCAGGACTCGACAGGTCACACGCTGGCCCGGCCTGAGCCGGGCAGCCTTCTATTCTGACATAAGTCCGCCTCCCTCAGGGGATAGGCCCGCTCAGCCCTGTTTAGGTCTTGGGGCAAAAGCGCTTAGATCGCAGAGGGCTGTTTTCCCTTTCAGCACCAAATCTCTCAGGACGGCGGCGCTAATCGGGGCCAGCAACACTCCATTGCGGTAGTGGCCAGTGGCAACAAAAAGATTGACATAGCCGGGAGCCGGCCCCAGGATGGGGGCGCGCTGCCCCACCGGTCGAGGGCGGTGGCCGGCCCAGTGCTCCAACAAAGTCGCTTCGGCCAAAGCCGGGCAGAGCCGGATGGCGCGGGCCAGCAGATCTTGCAGCGCCAGCAGCGTCGGCTGGGGATGGGGGGCCTGAAACTCCACGGTTGCCCCCACCCACAGGGATCCATCGCCCAGGGGGACCAGATGCAGATCCTCGTCGCTGACCACCGGCCCCAGGGGGATCCCAGCAGCTTTGATCCGCAGGGCCTGGCCCTTGACGGCCTGCAACGGCATCTGCAACCTCAGCTTCTCAGCCAAAGGGGAGCTGCCCAGGCCGGCAGCGAGAACGACATAGCCTGCCGAGAAGGTGAGGGCGGGCGTATCAATTGCCTGCAGGCGAAAGGGGGGATCCGGGCTGCGCTGGATCTTCTGAACCGGCTGATGGAAGAAAAAGCGGGATCCCTTGCGCTGGGCTGCTTCCAAGAGGGCCTGAGTGAGGAGCTTGGGTTGGACTTGGCGATCCTGGGGCGAGTAGAGGGCCCCCGCCAGGTCGCTGCGCAAACCCGGCTGCAGGGATCCCACTTCGCCGGGGCTAAGCAGCTCCAGGCGGTAACCTGCTTGCCGCCGAGCCGCCAGGGTTGCTTGCCAAGCGTCCACTTCCTCCTCCCGAAGGAGCTTGAGGATGCCGTGCCGATTGACGGGCAAATTCCGACCCAAGTCCGCTTCCAGCCGGGCAATCAAGGGATCAAACTGCTCCAGGCTTTTCAGGCGCAACTGCACCACCTCCCCATCCGGCTGGCGGCTGCAGATCCCCATCAACACCCCCAGTGACGCGCCCGTGGCGCCTGAGGCCGGATCCTTGGCGTCGATCCCAACCACTGATAGCCCTGCGGAAGACAGCTCGTAGGCGATGGCACAGCCCACCACGCCACAGCCAATCACCAAAACGTCACAGTTCAAGGTTCCTCCTCAAAGAGATCCCTTTTGCCGTGATACCCCATTCTCCGGGCGGGATCCCTTCTGGAGAGCGGCCAGCTTTGCCGCCCTTGTCCTCTGCGGCAAAAAGTAGGGGAAACGGCTAAGATGTCGACATCCCCGACTGCCTTCGCCCATGGATACTGAACTGCTGCTGCCCGACCTCGCTGATCTGGTCACTGAGGACGATACCCCGGTGGATAACTTTGCCTCTGAAAAGCAGCAGCGTCTCCTGACGGGGGCACTCTACAGCTCTCTGCCCCACAAAACCTTCCTGGCAGCAGCCAATGTGGGCATCTACACCACCCCTAACCGACCTCCCATCGTGCCGGATGTTTTTCTCAGCCTGGATGTCACGGTGCCGGAACAATGGTGGGAGAAGCAGAACCGGTGCTATCTGCTCTGGCAATTTGACAAGCCGCCGGATGTGGTGATTGAGATTGTCTCCAACCGCGAAGGCGACGAGCTAGGGGGCAAACTCAGTCGCTACGAGCAGATGCGGGTCAGCTACTACGCGGTTTTTGATCCCAACCACGAGCTGGGGCCAGAGGAGCTGCGCATTTTCGAGCTGCGAGGCCGCCACTATGCGGAAATGACCGAGACCTGGCTGGAACAGGTGGAGCTGGGCCTGAGGCTGTGGGACGGAGTTTTCGAGGGGAAACAAGCCCGCTGGCTGCGCTGGTGCGACGCCCAAGGGCAGTTGCTGTTGACGGGAGATGAGCGGGCCGAGCGGGAGCGCCAGCGGGCTGAGCGGGAGCGCCAACGAGCCGAACAGGAGCGCCAACGGGCTGAGCGTCTGGCGGAAAGGTTGCGGGCTTTGGGCGAGGATCCTGATCTGGAGAGGTGACATACTCCTGGCCCTCACCGCATCCCACCCTAAGTGAAGGTCTCAGGAAAACCTATCTCCAAAGTCGCTGGGGATCCCCCGCTTTCCCCTACACTCAAAGAGGGAGCTACCCCTAAGTTGGGAAATCGTCCAGATGGGCTATCGCCGCCAGGATTGGTTGGCCTACTGGCTGCTCAAGTGGCTGGTGGTCAATCCGCTGTTTCGGGGACTGTATTTTGGCCGCACCTATGGCCAGGAAAACGTGCCTCGCCAGGGATCCCTGATCATTGTCAGCAACCATGCCAGCCACTTGGATCCGCCGCTGGTGGCCAATGCAGTGCGCCGCCCTGTAGCCTTCATGGCCAAGGAAGAGCTGTTTCGGGTGCCAGCGCTGAAGCAGGTGATCCGGCTCTACGGGGCCTACCCGGTCAAGAGAGGCGGCTCTGACCGCGCTGCCTTGCGAGCCACGGAAGCAGCCCTGGCGCGGGGATGGGCGGTGGGGATCTTTCTCAACGGCACCCGCACCCCCGATGGCCGCATTCCCCAGCCTCACCTGGGGGCTGCCTTGGTGGCAGCGCGCACCCAGACACCTCTGCTCCCCGTGGCCCTCTGGGGTACCGAGAAGGTGCTGCCCAAGGGATCCCGCTGGCCGCGGCTGTTCTGCCCCATCACGGTGCGCATCGGCAAGGTGATCCCCCCCCCTGCTTCCAGTGATAAGGCTGATTTGCAACAGGCGACGGCAGAGTACGTGCAGGCTATCCACGCTCTCTTGGATCAGGGGCGCTGAGGGTATCTTGGGCTACCAGATACTCGGCCACCGGGATCCCGCCCAGGATATGCTCTTGCAGCACCCGCTCTATCACCGGGGGCGTGGCCGAGTGGTACCAAAACCCACCGGGATACACCAGCAACACCGGGCCGGGAACGCCATAGTCACACCCGCGCAGGCAGTTGGCCTTGGTGCGGTGTACTCTCAGGGAGCTGCCGCCTTGGATTTCCAGGTTCAATTCCCTGATCCGCGATCTCAAATAGTCCCAGGCTTCCAATCCGACGGCTTTTTCACAGCACTTGGGCTTGGTCTGGTCGGCGCAGAGAAAAAGATGCCAATGGTAAGACGGAAGCGGAGCCGGCTGAGGTTCTGAAGATGCGGTTGCCGGCGTGGGAACGGGAGCGGAAAGCTGGGTCATAGAGGAGCCCTCTAGCCTACTGCCACTAGATAATCGCTAGATAATTATATGAGAATATGAGTGGCTAAAGAAGATTCCGGGCATCCCGACAAACCCTCTGACCCTTAGGGAATGGGGTAGAGGTCTGGGGCTGGGCTGTCCTAGCCTGGATAATACAGGTCCCTCACCTGTCCAGCAATGGTGAACGACGCTCCCCAACAGCGGCTGTTTCTCGCCCTCCTACCCCCGGCAGACTTGCAGGAGCAAGTGACCGCCATCAAACAACAGTTTGCCGAGCAATTTGCCAGCCGCGCAGCCCTGCGCTCGCCCCCTCACATTACCCTGGTGCCTCCTTTCGAGTGGCCCACTGCTGAGCTGCCAGCCCTGACGGGATCCCTGGGAGAATTTGCCAAGGAGCAGGCTCCGGTTGCTGTTGAGCTCCGCGGCTTCGGTGCCTTCGCGCCACGGGTTATCTATATCCACGTCGAGCCCTCCCCTGAGCTGCAACAGCTCCAGGCCAAGACACAGCGCCACATGAATCTGCTGCTTAAGCCAGAGCCGGCCCCTACCCCAGCTCGTCCCTTTGTCCCCCACATGACTGTGGTCTTTCGGGATCTCAGCCCGGCCCAGTTTCGCACCGCCTGGCCACAGTTCAAAACTCGCCCTTTCCAGGGATCCTTTCTCGCCTCCGCTCTCACCCTCCTCAGCCATGACGGCAAGCGCTGGCAAGTTTTTGCCGAATTCTCTCTCTCCGCCTCTGAGGGATTGAGACAGGAAACAACAGCCTACTCAACCCAGTGAGCAGCCATGTATTCAGCCAGATCCAGCACCCGCTGCGAGTAGCCCCACTCGTTGTCGTACCAGGCCATCACCTTCACCAGATCCCCGTCCAGCACACTGGTCATCTCCGCATCCACAATCGCCGAGCAGTCGTGGCCGCGATAGTCGATGGAGACCAAGGGGATATCGGAGTAGGCAATGATCCCTTTCATCGTGGTCTCTGAAGCTTCCTTGAGAGCCGCGTTCACCTCTTCGGCAATCACACGCCGCTCTGTTTGCACCACCAAGTCCACCAGCGACACATTGGGCGTGGGAACCCGTACTGCCACCCCGTTCAGCTTGCCCTTCAGTTCGGGGATCACCAGCGCTACTGCCTTGGCCGCCCCGGTGGTAGTGGGCACCATGCTCAGCGCCGCCGCCCGCGCCCGTCGCAGATCGCGGTGGCCACCATCCAAAATCCGCTGGTCGCCGGTGTAGCTGTGGGTGGTGGTCATCGTAGCCCGCAGGACGCCGAACTTGTCCAGCAGCACTTTGAGGAGGGGGGTAAGGCAGTTGGTGGTGCAACTGGCGTTGCTGACAATGTTGTGCCGCACCGGGTCATAGGTGTGTTGGTTAACGCCATACACAAAGGTAGGGATGTCGCCTCCCTTGGCCGGAGCCGTGATCACCACCTTCTTGGCTCCCGCCTCTATGTGTTTAGAGGCACCCTGGTAGTCTACAAAAACACCTGTGGCCTCAATAACAAGATCCACTTTCCACTCTTTCCAGGGCAGGTTGCTGGGGTTGCGATCGGAAACGGCGTGGATATGCTTGCCGTTAACCAGCAGGCCACCCTCGGCGGCCTCTACTTCCGCCCCTTGCAGCGGCCCGAGGATGGAGTCGTACTTGAGCAGATGGGCAGCCGTGCGAGCGTCTGAGGTGTCGTTGATGGCAACAATATCCAAGTTGGACTGGGAGCGCCCCAGCCAACAACGCAAAAAGTTGCGACCGATGCGACCGAATCCGTTGATGGCTACCCTGACCACTGCTCTTAACCTCGCTGCTTGAAATGCTTCGGGAGCTGCTGCTTAGCACATAATACCGCAAGCCCTGGCTATTCTGAAGATAAAATTTGGGATCCCACCGCTTGATTTTTGGCTTCTTTGTAGGAGCGCCAGAACCTTGATTCTAGGGATCCCAGCCTGCCGGCAGGGGTTCTTTTTCCTCAAGCAGGATAGCGCTGCTGCAGCAGGGCCATAGCCGAGGCGACATTTTCCGCCCCCCGTTGTTCCAGGAGATCTGCGAACAT
Source organism: Synechococcus sp. H55.7 (assembly GCF_047462395.1). NCBI lineage: Bacteria > Bacillati > Cyanobacteriota > Cyanophyceae > Synechococcales > Synechococcaceae > Synechococcus > Synechococcus sp. H55.7. Next base: position 129,198 of record NZ_JANSJD010000002.1, on the reverse strand, counting down.
GCTGTCGAGCCAAAAGAGGCGCTCGCCGATGATCTGGGTCCAGGCGCGGTAAAGCTTCACCTGGACTTCCAGGGGCAATAGGAGCAGCCCTTCGCTGGAGAGGCGCAGGGTTTGCACCTCGGTTAGGCTCACTGCGGTAAAGGAGCGCCGCCGCCCCGTCAGCAAGGAAAGTTCTCCAAACACGCGCCCAGCATGCAGTGTTGCCAGCCAGTAATCGCCGGGATAGCGCATGTACTGGCGCCGCAGCTCCACGATCCCGCTGAGAACTACGTACAGGTCGCTGCTGGGATCCCCTTCTTGGAAGATTACCTGGCCGGGAGAAAAGCGACTGGGCAGTAGGGCAGCCGTCAATGCCTTCCACTCAGCATCTGCCAAGGACTGAAAGAGCAAGTGGTCGCGAACACGCTCAAACGGATAACGGGTGCTGCTCATCGGGTCAGCGGCTGGAAGTGCTTGGGGCCAGCTCTGTTTCATCCTACCGCCGCTGACATCGTATCGGGAGAGAGCCACCCCAGAGGTTGGGGGACAACCCAAACGACTCGATTGACGGTTCAAGCCAGGCTATTCTTCCAGAACGTAGGAAATGGCGTTTTTGTTGACGCAGATAAAGTCGGCATGGGCGACGCGGTGTCCGTTGATGAACATTTCCGAGTCGGTTAAGGGGACAAACGTGCGCTCGTCGTTGAGCAGGCTGGAAACCCGTCGCTCGAACTTCGTCCCTTCTAGGAATACCTCGCCGCGAATATCGGTGCCATCCAGGGTGCGAATACGGATGCGCCGTCGCTCCTCTCCTACTGTCTGGGCAGTTTCATAGGCTCCACGTCGGGCCGCTTTTTTGATCGATCGACCAGCAGTGCTCATAGCCTCCTGCAAATCATCCAACTGTTCGTCGCTCATCTGCCCACCCTGGAATTTGGAACCGGCACCGGAAAGGTCGCAACATACTCCCTAGCGAGTTAAGCGTAACACACAGAGGGATAGCTTGGTAGCCCCGTACTTTAGTGCGGGGCGGAAAAGCCCGTAAGCAACTTTAGTTGCTCATCAATGGTATGGTTGTCACCGAGACGTGCCGTTCCCAGGCGAGCCCCTAAAACGGTGAAAAACCCGACCGGTGGCAAGCGTCCGGGAGATACTAACGTCTCAGCCAACCTGCAAGGACTCCGTCCTGCTTATGCGATCAGAATGCGATCAGAAAAGTAAGCAGAACCTTGGGGCTTTGCCTCAAGGTTCTGTCTAGAGGTGTCTTGACAGCGCCTTTACGAGTTCATTTTTGAACTGCGTAAGAATCCCCTGCCTTTAGGCGGTGGGAGTGTCAAACTTGCCCATTCTTAACTTATTGATGAGGGCCAGGGAAAGGGGATGGGATCCCTGGCCTGTAAGAGGCAAATCTAAGGTCAGCGCCCCCGAAAAAGGCGAAGAAGTTCGGCAGTTACCCCAAAGAGCGGCAAAGATGCGGTAAAGGAAGGTGAGTCGCTCATAGGGATCCCAATCGATGCAGCCTGGTTCGATTGTCCGCTGCCGCGAGCGCGAGTGGGTGGTGCTCCCCGCTGATTCCGAAGAAGGGGTGGTGCTGCGGCCCCTTACTGGCACGCCAGAGGACGCGATTTGCCTTCACCGACAACTGATGAACCTCATAGGCGGCACCTTGCCCTTTGAGCGCATCGAGCCGGCCTTCTTCCCGCTGCCCCGCGCCGACCAAGTTGCCGATGCTGCAGCCGCCCATCTCCTCTGGCAGGCAGCGCGCCTTATCTTGCGCGAGGGCGCCACTCCCTTCCGCTCGCTGGGCCGCATCTCCATCCGGCCACGAACCTACCAGTTTGTGCCGTTGCTCATGGCGCTGCGCCTTGATCCGGTGCGGCTATTTATTGCCGATGATGTGGGAGTGGGCAAGACCATTGAAGCGCTGCTGATAGCCAGAGAACTTCTGGATCGCGGCGAGATCCGCCGCTTTTGTGTCCTCTGCCCGCCTTACTTGTGCGAGCAGTGGGCCAGGGAGCTGGCGGAAAAGTTTAACCTCGAGCCGGTAGTTATCCGGTCGGGGACGGTAGGGCAACTGGAGCGGCAAACCCCGCCGGGACAAAATCTCTACGAATACTTCCCGGTGCAGGTGGCCAGCATTGATTTTGTTAAAACGGAACGCAACCGCCCTCAATTTCTGCAGTTTTGTCCTGAGCTGATCATTGCCGACGAAGTGCACGGGGCGGCAGCGGCCAGTTCCGGCAGAGCTCAGCAGGAGCGGCATGCTCTTTTGAGAGCTATTGCCCAAGCGCCCAACCGCCACCTAATCCTGCTGACGGCTACTCCCCACAGCGGCATCCCAGAGGCCTTCCGGTCGTTGCTGGGGCTGCTGCGGCCGGAGTTCGAGGAGTGGGATCTTCAGGATCTCAAGGAGAACCAGCGCATCGAGCTGGCCCGTCACTTTGTCCAGCGCACACGGCGGGACATCAAGGAGACCTGGCAAGAAACCGCCTGCTTCCCAACCCGGGAAGCTGAAGATGAGACCTATGACCTTTCACGCTGCTACCGCGAGCTGTTTGAGCGCACCTATGCCTTCTGCTCGGAGCTGGTGCGCACCGGCCAGCAGATGGAGCAGCGGCGGCGGCGCGTACGCTACTGGGGGGCGCTGGCTCTTTTGCGCTGTGTCATGTCCAGTCCGGCAGCGGCTCTGGCGGCGCTGGCCAATCGCAGCGCAGGCTCTCGGGAAGAAGAGGCTGAGGAGAGCTTTAGCCGCTGGGTGTTCGAGTCGGGACAAGAGCGTACTGACGACGAATTACCGCTGCCAGCTCTTGAAGCTGCAGAGCAAACTCTGCCCGACAGCGACCGCCGCCGGTTGCGGGAGCTTGCCCGTCTGGCCCACCAACTTCACGGCGTAGACCAAGACACCAAGCTGGCGCGGGCCATCGAGCTGGTGAAGCGGCTCCTCGCCGAGGGCTTTCACCCCATTCTCTGGTGCCGCTATGTGGCCACAGCAGGGTATCTTGCCGACCACCTTCGGCAGCACCTGGGATCCGCAACTCAGGTAGCCTGCGTAACCGGCCGCATGGGCGACGAGGAACGGGAGGCCAAGATTGCGGAAATTGCCGTTGACCAGCCACGGGTGCTGGTGGCCACCGACTGCCTCTCGGAAGGGATCAACCTGCAGGAAAAGTTTACAGCCGTCATCCACTACGACCTGCCCTGGAACCCCAACCGGCTGGAACAGCGGGAGGGGCGGGTGGATCGCTATGGCCAACGGGCCGAACGGGTCAAGGTCGTCCGCTTTTTCGGGCGGGATAACCCTGTGGACGGTGCGGTGCTGCAGGTGCTGCTGGACAAGGCGCGGGAAATCCGCCGCACCCTTGGCACCCACGTGCCTGTGCCCGAAGCGAGTGAAAGCGTTACCCAGGCGGTGCTGGAGGCCCTTTTTCTGCGCCAGGGATCCGGCTCAGGGGAGCGCCAGTTGGCGCTGGATCTGGGGATGGCAGAGGTGAGCCAGTTTCACGCCCAGTGGGATCGCTCTGCTGAGCAGGAGCGGCGCAACCGCACCCGTTTTGCCCAGCGATCCCTCAAGCCGGAAGAAGTGCAGCGGGAACTGGAGGCCACAGACGCTGTGCTGGGGGATCCGCAGGCCGTGCAGCAATTTTTTCTAACTGCTGCCCAGCGCCTAGGCCTGGCTGTGATCCCTGACCGGCAGTCTGGAGTCTTCCGGGTCAACCTCAGCCAGGAGGGCACGGCAACCCTGCCGGAGGCCATTCGTTCAGTCCTGCCCCAGCCCAAGGGTGGACAGTGGCGGATTAGCTTCATCTCCCCCACGCCGGAAGGAGCGGAATACGTTGGCCGCAACCACCGCCTCATCGCTGCCCTGGCCCACTTTTTGTTAGAGAAGGCCTTAGATAAGCCTGAAGAGGCCGTCGTCTCCCGCTGCGGGGTCATTCGGACACGGGCTGTGGCTGCGCTCACCACCCTCTTGTTGCTGCGGGTGCGCTACCTAGTGGAGCAGCCGCTGGCTCAGCCTCTGCTAGCGGAGGAGGTGCTGGTGCTGGGAGGGGTTGGCCTAGAAAGAGGCGAAGCCCGCTGGCTGGAAAGTAGGGCAGCGCTCCAGCTTTTGGCCGCAGCCAAGCCAGATGCCAACCTGCCGCTTGTAGAAAAGCAGGAGTTGGTGCAGCAGGTGCTAGACAGCCTCAGCCCCTGGCCGCCGACTGCAGAAAACTGGGGTCTAGGACACCCCCTTCAGCAAGGGATCCGGGAGGCCATTTTCCAGCGAGCTGGCGAGCTGGCTGAGGCCCACAAGCGCATCCGACAGGCCATCTCCCAGCGCGTGCGCGGGCTGGAGGTTAAGCCGCAGTTTCCCCCCGATCTGCTGGGAATTCTTGTCCTACAACCTCTGCTGTCCAGATGAGCCAATTTCCTGCTGTACGCCTTGAAGGGGGCCTCTTGGGGCCGGACATTCTGGAGCAGCTTTTGGCTGGCGAGCTGTCAGGCCAGAAGCCGAAAGACTTTGGGCTAGAAGACAAGCGCAGCCTGACGGAAGAAATTGCCAGCGTCTTTGCCGAGGCCCGCACCCAGTGGGAAGTTTTCCGCCGCCGGCTGGCCCGTCTGCCGGAAGGGGATCCGGCCACGTCGGTTACCCGCGATGCCTGGGTTATTCCCTTTCTTAGCTTTCTGGGCTACGAGCTGCGCTACAACCCACGGGCCTATGAGCTGGACGGTGCTACCTTTGCCATTTCGCACCGCGCCGGCGAAGCAGAGGATGCTCCGCCGGTACACATTGTGGGGGTACGCCAGGAGCTGGGGCGGCTGACTTCCACCGGCAGGCCGCGTCTAGCCCCTCACTCACTGCTGCAGGAGTATCTCAACCGCAGCGAGCACCTCTGGGGCATCGTCACCAACGGGCTGACCCTCCGTCTATTGCGGGACAGCACCTTTGTGCGCCGGCAGGCCTATGTGGAGTTTGACCTGCAGCAGATCCTAGAGGAGCAGCGCTTTAACGACTTTGCCATCCTGTTTCGCCTGCTGCACCGCAGCCGTTTGCCCCAAAAGGCAGAGCAGGCGCGGGAGTGTTGGCTGGAGAAGTACTACCAGCAGGCTCTGGAACAGGGGGGGCGAGTCCGCGAGCGGCTGCGGGATGGGGTGGAAGAGTGCCTCAAGGGCCTGGCCAAGGGTTTTCTTGCCCATCCCAAAAACTCCCACCTGCGTTCTCCAGGATCGAACTGCCTTACCCCGGAGGAGTTCTACCGGCAACTGCTGCGGCTGGTCTACCGCTTTTTGTTTCTCTTAGTCTCGGAGGAGCGGGGGCTAATTAGCGCCAGCCCCCTCTACCGGGATCACTACGGCGTGAGTCGGCTGCGGCGACTTTTGGAGCGGCGCAGCGCTTTTACGGAGCATGAGGATCTCTGGTGCAGCCTGCGGGTGCTCTGGCGAGTGCTTTCCCAGGAGGAGCTGGCAGAGCATCTAGGGGCTGCACCTCTCAACGGCGAGTTGTTTGCCCCTTTGGAGCTGGATGGGTGCAGCCTGAGCAACCGGGATCTGCTGCAGGCCTTCTGGCACCTGGCCTACTACCAAGAGAACGCGACCTCGCCGCCGCGCCGGGTCAACTACGCCGCTTTGGACGTAGAGGAGCTGGGATCCGTCTACGAAAGCCTGCTCGACTACCGGCCCCAGATTGACACCTCAGGCAGTGTGCCCTGCTTTGACTTAGGCTACGGCTCCGAGCGCAAAAGTACCGGCTCCTACTACACCCCGCCGGAGCTGGTGGCAGAACTTGTCCGCTCGGCCCTGGAGCCAGTGCTGCAGGAGCGGCTGAAGTCTGCAGCCGGCCGTGAGGAAAAGGAACGGGCCATCCTATCGCTGCGGGTTCTGGATCCCGCCTGTGGCTCTGGGCATTTTCTCTTGGCGGCTGCCCGACATCTGGGCAAGGAGCTGGCCAAGGTTCGCACCGGCGAAGAGGAGCCCGCCCCCGAGACTGTGCGCGAGGCCATCCGCGACGTGGTGGCCCACTGCCTCTACGGCGTGGACAAAAACCCCTTGGCGGTGGAACTCTGCCGCGTGGCCCTCTGGCTGGAGGCCCATTGCGCCGGCAAACCGCTTACCTTCCTCGATCACCGCATCAAGTGTGGCGACTCGCTGGTGGGGGTGCTGGATCTAAAGGTTCTGGAAAAGGGCCTTCCTGATGCTGCTTTCGAGCCGGTAAGTGCCGACTCCAGGGAGGCTGCCCGCTCTCTGAAGGGGCGAAATCGCGCCGAGCGCAGGGATTTGGAAACAGGCCAGCTTTCTCTGCCGCTTGAGGCCGACCAGGTGGTGGCCCAGCTCAGCCAGGAGCGGCAGCAGCTCGAAGCTATCCAGGACGACTCGCCAGCCAATGTACGCCGCAAGCAGGAGCTCTACACCCGCTACTGTCAAAACCCAGAACACCAGAAACTGACAGAAGCCTGCAACCTTTGGACGGCGGCCTTTTTCCAGCGCTTGACCTCGGACTTCTCGGCGGCCATTACCACGAAAGCGGTCAGCGAGCGGCTGGAAAATCGAGCCAACTCCCGCGCTCTGGCCACCGCCGTAGCTCTGGCTTGCGAACAGCGCTTCTTCCACTGGCCACTGGAGTTCCCGGAGGTGTTTCACCTTCCCCCCTCGCCCGGAGAAGGGGGCTGGGGAGGTGAGGGCGGCTTCGATGTTATCCTCGGCAACCCACCCTGGGAAATGATCCAGCTAGAGGAGCAGGAATTCTTCGCTAGCCGCGACACTGTGATAGCTGAGGCACCCAACGCTGACGCTCGCAGGCGGCTCATCGCAGCACTCGCCGACACCAACCCCACCCTCTGGCAAGACTATCAGCGCGCCTTGCACGCCGCCGAAAGCACCAGCCGCTTCCTGCGTGGCAGTGGGCTATATCCCCATACCGGTCGTGGGCGCATCAACACCTACTCTGTGTTTGCCGAGCGCGTCCGCGCCCTGCTCAACCCTCGCGGGCGGGCCGGCATCATCGTGCCAACTGGCATCGCCACCGACGCCACCAACCAATTCTTCTTCGCCGACCTGGTGGAAAAGGGGCAACTGGTCAGCCTGTTTGATTTTGAAAACCGCGAAGCTATCTTCTCTGGCGTGCATCGCAGTTACAAGTTCTGCCTGCTCACCATCCGCAGGAGAAGCACGTCAGAGAGCACCCCTACCTTCAGCTTCTTTACAACTCGCACCGAACACCTGCGCGACCCACGCCGTGTATTCACCCTAACCGCCGACGACATTGCCCGTATCAATCCCAACACCCGCACTCTGCCCGTCTTCCGCACCCGTCAGGATGCCGAGCTGACAAAGGCTATCTACCAGCGCGTGCCGGTGCTAGTGAATGAAAACTCTCCCCCCTCTCCCACAAGGGGAGAGGGGCCAGGGGTGAGGGCAACCCCTGGGGCGTTCAGTTTAAGCAAGGACTTTTCAACATGTCTTCCGACTCCCACCTCTTCCGCACCCGCACGGAGCTGGAGGCGAAGGGGTATCGGCTGGTGGGGAATGTGTTTGTGCCCTCACCCCCTAACCCTCTCTCCCACGTGGCGGGCGAGGGGGGATGGCCCTCATCCCCGGATTCCTTCTCCCACCCAGCAGGAGAAGGGGAGTACAAATTGCCTGAAGCCAGCCGGGAACTGATTGCCAGAGCACGGCAGTTACGCCGCGAGGCGACTACCGCCGAAGGCTTGCTATGGGAATTTTTGCGTGACCGTCGGCTGTTAGGCCGGAAGTTCCGTCGTCAACACCCGATTGGACAATTCATCGCCGACTTTTTCTGTGACGACGCCCGTCTAATCATCGAGATAGATGGGGGCGTGCACCGCGAACCCACTCAGCAGGAACGCGACCGTTTGCGGGAGGAAATCCTGCGCAAACATGGCTTTGCCGTTCTGCGCTTTACCAATGACCAGGTATTGGACCAGACGGAACAAGTCCTCCGAGAAATTGCCGACTATGTCGCTACTCATTCCTACGAGCACCCATCCCCTCACCCCCCAACCCCTTTCTCCCAGAGTCTTGGGAGAAGTAGCCCTCACCCCCCAACCCCCTCTCCCGAAGCTTCGGGAGAGGGGGATCAAGGGGGAGAGGGACTCTACCTCCCCCTCTACGAAGCCAAAATGCTCTGGCACTACGACCACCGCTACGGCACGTATGAGGGAGTGGATTCGCGTTCTAACACCCAACTACCTACCCCTGACGCAGCACAGCACGCCGACCCGCACTTCGTCGTCCAGCCCTGGTACTGGGTGCCGGCAGAAGAAGTTGAAGCTCGGCTGGGCAATTGGCGGCGGGGGTGGTTGCTGGGGTTTCGCAATGTGGCGCGTTCAACTGACGAGCGCACTGCGATCTTTGGTTTGTTGCCAAAAGCGGGGGTAGGCAATAGCCTGCCCGTGCTTCTCCCGACAGAGATATCTACACCTTTTGTTGCCGGTTTAATTGCAAATTTCTCAACATTGCCATTAGACTGGGTCGTTCGCCAAAAACTGGCAGGCGTCAACATGAACTTCTTTTATGTTGAGCAATTCCCCGTCCTCCCGCCGAGTGCCTACACCCCTGCCGACCTCGCCTTCATCGTGCCGCGGGTGTTGGAATTGACTTACACCGCCTGGGACATGAAGCCCTTCGCGGACGATGTCTGGAACGAAGCCGTTTGCCTTGGCGAGACGGAGTGCTTTGAGGCGCTGCGAGCGGTGGTTGGCCCTCACCCCCCAACCCCCTCTCCCAAAGCTTTGGGAGAGGGGGATCAAGGGGGAGAGGGTATCCCCTGCCCACCTTTCCGCTGGGATGAAGACCGCCGCGCTGTGCTCCGCGCTGAGCTGGACGCCTACTACGCCCGGCTCTACGGCCTCACCCGCAAGCAACTGCGCTACATTCTCGACCCTGCCGACCTGACCGAGCGTGAGCTAGAAAACATCCTCGATCCCTGGGAAGAGGTGGAAGATCCTCTCGATCCGGCGGGGTATGCCAGACGTGTGGCTGCCAGCACCTTCCCCGGCGAGACCTTCCGCGTGCTCAAGGAAAAAGAAATGCGGCAATTTGGCGAATACCGCACCCGCCGCTTGGTGCTGGAGGCATGGAAGCGGCTGGCGCACCGCTAAATCTAGGCATAGGATCCGCATAAGACTGCGTTCTTATACACAAGCGGATCCCCATACGCACCAAGTCGCTCTGGACGATGAACTCATCGAGTGGGCCCGCCAGGTAACCGGCCTCAAGACCAAGCGCGAGGTGATTCACAAAGCGCTGCGCACCCTAGCTCAACTCCACAAGCAGGCTGGGATCCGCAACTTACGCGGCAAGCAAGTTGAAATGGGAGGGAGATTTGCACGAGCAACACTTGTGTGCCAATGACTATCTCTAGATTGCGCTCTGGATCAAGCTCTCATCTTGATGGCGACTTGACTCCAGCAGAAGTCTCTCCCCCAGAGGGAGTGGAGGTGAGGAAAATACTTGCTGCACTTCCAGACTGGGTTTAGGTTGGCTAGGAGGGCCCTGTGGAGTAGCTTTGATGTCCACGATCTTTGATCTCCACGCCGCTGTCCTGGCCGACTATCGCGATTTTGTCCGCTCGTTTTTTCTGGTTGCCGACCCACGGGCGCAAGCCTTTGTAGACCAAGCGCTAGAAGAAGGGATCCACCTCTGGCCAGAGCCGCTTGTCCAGCTCAGCCCCTCTTACAAGGACGGCTCAACCGTTAACGAGTTGGCTGCAGCCGGACGGATTGCCCAAGAAACAGCCCACATCTTCCGCTTTGAGGATGGCAGGCCCTTTCGCCTCTACCGCCACCAGGAGGAGGCCATCACCAAGGCCCTAGCCGGAGAAAGTTTCGTGGTAACCAGTGGCACCGGCTCCGGCAAGAGCCTCTGCTACTTCCTGCCCATCCTCGACAACTGGATCCGCCAGAAGGGATCCGAGCACCAGGTGACGGCCCTGGTGGTCTATCCCATGAATGCCCTGGTGAACTCCCAATACCAGTCCTTGCAAGACCTGCGCGAACGCTACGAGCGCCGCTATGGTCGCCCTTTCCCCCTGCGCTTTGCCAAATACACCGGGGAAACTGCCGAAAGCGATCGGGAAGAGCTGCGGCGGAAGCCGCCCCAGATTCTGCTTACCAACTACATGATGGCGGAGCTGCTGTTGGTTCGCCCTGAGGATCAGCGCTTCTTAAGTCCTGGTGGACTGCGCTTTTTGGTCTTTGACGAGCTACACACCTACCGCGGTCGACAGGGGGCGGATGTGGCCATGCTGGTGCGACGCCTCAAGGAGCGCTGCGCCGCCCAAAACCTTGTCCACATCGGCACCAGCGCCACCATGATCTCCCGGCCAGAAGCCACCGCCCAGGAGCGCCGCCAGATTGTGGCCGACTTTGCCAGCCGCTTCTTTGGCTATCCCTTCAGAGCGGAGCACGTTATCGAGGAAACCCTGGATCCCTTTAGTGAGGGTGACTCTCCTAGTGCAGCGGAGCTAAAAAGCGCCCTCGACTCTCCCCCTCCCGCCGACCTGGCCACCCTGCGCCGCCACCCCCTGACGCGCTGGCTGGAGTACGAACTGGGCCTGGAGCCCACGCCCGATGGCGGCTTCAGGCGCCGCCTGCCCAGGGAGCTTTCTGAGGTCGCCGCCCAACTGGCCAAGCAGGTTGACAGGGATCCCCAGTTCTGCGCTGAGTCTCTGCGCCAGTTCCTCGCCCACGCCAGCAACCTCAAAGACGGCAACAGGGGGGTGGCCTTCAAGTTGCACCAATTTATCTCCCAGGGCCGCACCCTCTACGCCACTCTGGAGAGCCGGGAAAAGCGGCAATTTTCCCTGGAGGGGCAGATGCAGGCCGGTGAGGGCAAGCTCTTTTTCCCTGTCAAGTTCTGCCGCCAGTGCGGGCAGGACTACTACCATGTCCTCAAGTCCGGGGATCGCTTTGTGCCCTATCCCCTCGGGGAAGAGGTGGAGGAAAGCGAAGAGCAGCAAGCTGGCTACCTGAGTCTGGATCCCCTGGAGGGGGAGTGGTCGCAGGAACAGATCCCGGAAGATTGGTACACCCCTGAAGGCCGGCTCAAGCCCCATTGGAGAAGGCGCGTCCCCCAAGCGGTCTGGGTCCGCCCGGACGGCTCCTTTTCCGAGGTGCCCCAGGCAGGAGCCCAGAAGCTGTGGTGGCAGCCCCAGCCCTTTTCTCTCTGCCTAGCTTGCGGCGAGTACTACAGTGGACGGGAGCGGGAGTTTGCCAAGCTGGCTTCCCTTTCTAGCGAAGGCCGCTCCAGCGCCACCACCATTCTGGCCACTTCTCTGCTGCGCCATGCTGCTCAAACGGGGGCAGCCCAGGACAAGCTGCTTACCTTTACCGACAACCGTCAGGATGCCTCCCTGCAGGCCGGCCACTTCAACGACTTTGTCCACGTGGCCCTCTTGCGGGCCTCGCTCTACGCTGCCCTTCTTAAAAAGCAAGAGCTGGGCTTTGCAGAAGTGGCCCCAGAGGTGGTGCAGGCTGCCGGCCTCACCCTTGCCGCCATTGCCCAAAACCCCTTGCTGGATCCCCAGTCGCCGGCTGCCCAAGAGGTCTGGCGGACTTTTACGGAGCTAACCGAATACCGCCTCTACGAGGATCTGCGGCGCGGCTGGCGGGTTACCCACCCCAACCTAGAACAGGTGGGCTTGTTGAAAATTGAATACCGCGGCCTCAAGGAGCTTTGCCAGAGCTCGGCCCTGGCCCCCCTCAATCCCTGGTTTGTCCAGGCCAGCGTCGAGGAGCGGGAACGCCTGCTGCGGGCTCTGCTGGATCAGTTTCGGCGCAAACTGGCCATCGATGTGCCTGTGCTCAGAACCGAGTTCCAGAGAAACTTGCGCCGACGCGCCGAGCAACACCTCAACGAGTTTTGGGGCCTAGAAGAGTACGACGAGCTGCGGACGGCTACCTGCTTTGTCCGCCAAAGCCGCAACGGACAAGACGGGACAACTTTCAGCCTAGGCCCCCGCAGCGCCATCGGACGCTTTCTTGCCAAGCGCCTTGAGCTAACCCGGGAAACCTACGACCAGCTTTTGGGATCCCTGCTTTCTCTTCTAGTCAGCTACGACCTGCTGCGGCGGGAGAATGGCCAGGAAGCCTACCAGCTCAACGCTGGCTGTCTGCGCTGGTGCCTGGGCGATGGCTCGCCGCCGCCTGCGGATCCCTTGTACTCCCGCCGCGCTCAGCAGGAGGGCTACGCTTCCGCCCCTCGCCCCGTCAATCTCTTCTTCCAGCGCCTGTATCGGAGCGGGGCAGCAGGGCTGGGATCCCTGGAGGCCAGAGAGCACACGGCCCAGGTGGTTCGAGCGGGAGAGCGGGAGTGGCGAGAAAAGCGCTTTCGCGGGGAAGACCAAGCTCGCCGCCTTCCCTACTTGGTCTGCTCGCCAACCCTGGAGCTGGGGGTCGATATTGCCGATTTGGATCTGGTGCATCTGCGCAACGTGCCGCCCACTCCGGCCAACTACGCCCAGCGCAGCGGTCGGGCAGGTCGCCAGGGGCAGGCGGGGCTAATCCTCAGCTACTGCGGCGCCTTCAACAGCCACGACCAGTACTACTTCCGCCGCCGCGCCGAGATGGTGGCCGGTCGTGTCCGCCCTCCCCGCCTGGACTTAACCAACGAGGCGCTACTGCGGGCTCACATCCACGCCGTTTGGCTGGCCCAGGTACGCCTGCCCCTGGGTAACTCCATGGAAAGAGTTCTCGATTTGGATCGCGAGGGGCTGCCCCTGCGGGAAGAGGTGGCTGCCCAAATCCAGCTAGGGGAAGCGGCCCGGCAAGAGGTGATGGAGCGAGTGGAGGCGCTCTTGGCCGCCGATCGAGAGGTTCTGGATCAGAGCGGCTGGTTTAGCCGCCGCTGGCTCCAGCAGGTCATCGAAGAGGCGCCCCAGGCTTTTGACCGAGCTTTCGACCGCTGGCGAGAACTCTATCGGGCTGCCACCCAGCAGTTGGAAGCCGCTAACCGCCAGCTCCAGACGACTCGCGAAAAGAAAGACCAGCAGGAAGCCGAGCGCCGCCAGCAGGAAGCCCTGCGCCAGCGGAATCTGCTGCTCCAAATCGACACCCAGCGGGAGGAAAGCGACTTCTACCCCTACCGCTACTTGGCCAGCGAAGGCTTCCTGCCCGGCTACAACTTTCCGGCCTTGCCCGTGCGGGCCTGGGTGCCCCGCGGCGGCGAGGGGGAGTTCATCGCCCGGCCCCGCTTTTTGGCCATCCGCGAGTTTGCTCCCCACAACTTCCTCTACCACGAAGGCTGCCAGTGGGAAGCGGTGGCGTTCCAGGCGCCGCCCGGCGGTCTGGAGGAGCGCAAAAGTAGCCACAAGCTCTGTTTTAGCTGTGGGGCCTTTGCGGATCCCTACCTAGATCGCTGTCCGGTCTGCGGCACCCCGTTCGATGGGCAAAATAGCCTCTTGACCCAGCTTCTGGAAATGCCCAATGTGCGCATGCGGCGACGGGATCGCATCACGGCTGACGAAGAGGAGCGGCGGCGACAAGGCTACGAGCTGCAGACCTTCTTCCAGTTTGCTTCCGAAAGCTCTGGCTACCGCGTCCAAGAAGCTGATGTGCTGAGCGGACAAACCCCCCTGCTGCAGTTGCGCTATGCCCCGGCGGCCACCCTGCTGCGCATCAACCACGGCTGGCGGGGAAGTGGAGGGCGGGGGTTCTCGGTCAACTTTGAAAATGGGGAAGTCCCCTCGCGAGCTCAGCTTGAGCGGAGCAGGGCGGGCTTGTCCAACCGAGCCTCCTTGCAGTCCATCCGCCTGGCGGTGCGCAGTACCCACAACCTGCTACTGGTGCGCCTGGCGCAGCCCGGTTTAGGGGATCCCCAACCTTTAGAAACCAGCCTGCGCTACGCCCTCAAGCGGGGGATCGAAGAGGCCTTTGAGCTAGAAGAGACGGAGCTGGCCGCCGAGTCCATTGGCCAGGGATCCCATCGGGCCCTGCTGTTTTACGAGACGGCAGAAGGGGGAGCCGGCGTCCTGCAGCGGTTGGTGGAGGAGCCGGAGGCCATGGCGGAGGTGGCGCGAGCAGCCCTGGAGATCTGCCACTTCCAGCTCTCAGAAGCCGGGATCCAAGACCTGCGGCCTGAGTGCCGCGCCGCCTGCTACGAGTGCCTGCTCAGCTACGCCAACCAACGGGAGGCGCTGCAGCTGGACCGCCACCAGATCCGGGATCTTCTGGGAGAGCTGGCCCACAGCCGCACCGAGCTGCGTCCCCTGGGCCGCTCCCGCCAAGAGCAACTGGAGTGGCTGCGCCAGCTCATCGACCCTCGCTCGCACCTGGAGCGCCGCTTTCTGGAGTTGCTGGCCGAAGAAGGCTACCGCCTTCCCGACGACGCCCAGAAGGCCATCCCTGATCCCCGCTGCGTGGTCGACTTCTTCTACGAGCCCAACGTCTGTGTTTTTTGCGATGGCGCAGTGCATGACGAGCCCGACCAGGCTGCCCAGGATCGCCAAGTGCGCTCCCAGCTTTTGGGACAGGGCTACCGGGTAATTGCCCTGCGCTACGACCAAGACCTGCAGGAGCAACTGGCCCGCTACCCAGAGGTGTTTGGCAAGGGCAACTAATCCTGCTGGTGGGAAAACAGGTAGGCACCCACCAGGGCCAGAAGGGTTGCCAACCCCGCCAGCACCGCCACTGTGTACCAGGGGAACTGGGCAGGGGGCTGGTAGGCGGCTGCCCGCATGCCGATGCTGGCGTAGGAAAGGGGCAGGCAATAGACCAGCACCTGTAGGTAGCCTGGCAACTGGCTGGGATCAAAAAAAGTGGCCCCCAGAAAGGACATGGGCGTAATCAAAAAGTTGGTGAGCACGCCCACACTCTCCAAGCTGGGCACCTTTAAGCCGGCGATTACCCCGATGCCGGCAAAAACGGCGCAATCCAAAAGCAGCACCAACAGCGCCAGGGGATGGAGGAGGCCCCAGGCTCCTGTCCCCAGCACCCCCACCGCCAACACTCCCAAGGCCGTGAGCAGGCCGCGGGCAATGCCCGCCAACACCTTGCCCAAATGCAGCGCCAGCGGATGCACCGGCAAGAGCAGCAGCTCCTCAAAGCTCTTGGTAAACAGCCGCGATCCACAAATGGAGAAAGTAGTGCCGGCAAAGCTAATCGTCATGGCCGAAAGAGCCACCATCCCCGGCAAAATAAAGCGTAAATAGGAACCTGCCGCCGTCGATCCGCCTACGTCAGCCAGGGCCTCGGCCCGCAGGGATCCGCCCAGCCCCACCCCAAAAGCAACGATGTAGATGAGGGGAGCCACCAGCCCCGAAGCCACCACCTGCCAGACCCGCCCGCGCAGATCCAGCCAGTCGCGCCAGAAGATGGTTAAACTGTCTTCCCAGATTTGCCGATAGGGCATCACCATAGGTTTTCCTCGCTCTTTACGGGTTTGGGGCTTGCCCACTGGGATCCGCAGTGGGAAACGGCTTGCTGTCACTACTAATAGCCGTAGTAGTTGGAGCGCCACCAGGCCACCGGCAGCGCCAGCGCCTTGCTCAGGGTGGACACATAGGCCCGAGTGCGAAACACCTGGTAGTGGTTGCGCTCGATGGCGTTGAGGATCTGCCGGTAGAGCATCAAAGAAGCGGCCACCGGCCAGCGGGAGTCCGGCTGCAGGGTAGGGATCCCTCGTTCCGCTTGGGCATAGAGCTCTCGAGCTCGCCGGATCTCGTAGTCCATCAGGGCCATCCAGCGCTCGTCGATGACATAGTTAAACAAATCCCGCTCTGAGTAGTTGAAGCGGCGCAAGTCCTCCAGAGGCAAATAGATCCGCCCGCGGCGGGCATCTTCCCCCACATCGCGCAAGATGTTGGTCAGTTGCATGGCAATCCCCAGGGCCACCGCCTCCTCGCGGCCATCCCGACCCGGCACAAACCCCATGATCTCCGAGCACATCAGACCCACCACCCCGGCCACCCGGTAGCAGTAAACCCGCAGGTCTTCCCAGGTGGCGTAGCGCTGGGTGTCCAGATCCATGCTTTGCCCCCGTAACATCTCGCGGAAGGGCTCAATCGAGAGGCGGTAGGTGTGGATGGTGTGGATCAAGGCCAGGTCGGTGGGGGCTTGCGGCTCCCCCCCCTGGAACAAGGACTCCAGATGGGATCCCCACTGCTCCAGCTTGCTGCGGGTGACTTCCACCGCCGTCTGGCTGGCCTCCAGCCCATCCAGCAACTCATCGGTCTGCCGCAGCCAAGCATAGATGGCCCAGATGGCCCGCCGCTTGGGTCGAGGCAAGAGCAGGGATCCCAAATAAAACGTCTTGGCGTGCTTGGCCGTGATCTGGCGGCAGAGGGCAAAAGATTGCTCCAGCGGACTCATCGGGCTCATCTCCAGGGGCGCGGGGCCAGATGGGGACAGCGAGGGCACATCTCAACACTACGGGAAAGCGGACAGGCTGGATAGCCCCGACAGTCAGGTTGCTCCAAATGAGGCGATCAAACCCCTGCGGTTGCCAACCTTGAGAGCGCAGCCGCCGGGGATGGGCTCCCCTTGCTGATGGCCTCGGCTGCCCACTTGCCGGAGAGGATGGCCCCCTCCATGCTGCCCAGGAAGGGTTGCAGGGTGTAGCTGCCCGCCAAGAAAAAGTTGGGGATGGGGGTGACCTGAGTGGGACGGTATTGCTGCCGGCCCGGTGTGGCCTTATAGACCGAGCGCGGCGTTTTCACCACCACCCATTTGCGCACCCGCGCCGGGTTGGGGCCGGTGAGGTGCTGGGGAAAGAGTTTTTGGAGCTCCTCCAGCGTGGCGGCGAAGATCTCCTCGTCGCTGCGGTCGATCCACTCGGCAGCCGGGGCCAGCACCAGCTCCAGCATCGAGCGCTGTGGATCCGCATAGCCGCGGCAGGTGTTGCTCATGTCGGCATACACGCTCAAGAGCGGCGAGCGGGAAAACAGCGAGTGGTCGATGTGGGTGAGCTTGCGGTCAAACCAAATCTGCAGGCTGATCACCGGCACCCCTTCCAGCTCGCGCAGTTGCTGAAAATAGGGCAGTTCCCACCACCGGGCCGGCAGCAGCTCTTTGAGTGCATCCACCGAAAGGGCTGAGACGTAGGCGTCGGCGGTGACCTGAAGCGGCCCGGCAGGGGTGAGAAAGCGAAAGCCCGCTACACTGCCGTCGGGGTTGAGGTCGATGGCCTGCAGCGCCGCATTCAAATGCACCTGGCCGCCGCGGGCTACGATGGAGTCCACCATCGGCTGGCAAAGCCGCTCCGGCGGGGCGCCATCCAGGTAGGCGATCTTCGAGCCGTCCTTTTGGCGCAAAAAGCGGTTCAGGGCCGTCAGGGGCACCATGGCCGAGATCTCGTCCGGGTTGATGAACGCCAACGCCTTGGAGACGGCGATAAAAATATCCGTGTTGACCCGCTCATCGATGCCCTGCCGGCGCAGCCATTCTAAGAGGCTGTAGCGATCCATCTGCTCCACGTAGCGCTGGCCCCGCACCATGGCCGGCACTAGGCCCAGGGCAAATTTCACCTTTTCGCTCCAGGTGAGCATGTCGTTGTTGCGCAGGATGCCGACAATGGCGTTGAAGGGAGCGGGAATGTCCGGCAGGTCAAAGCGGGAGTAGGTGCCCGGCTTGTCCGGCTGGTTGAAGATCAAACTGTGTTCCTTCCACTGCAGGCGATCGGAGATACCCAGCTCCCGGAACAGTTGCAAGGTGTTGGGGTAGGCGCCGAAAAAGTTGTGCAAACCCGTCTCAATCCAGTCCCCGTCGGCATCCTTCCAGGCGGCCACCAGCCCCCCCAGCACATCCCGCCGCTCAAACAGCAGCGGCTGATGCCCGGCATCACATAGATACTTGGCACAGGCCAGCCCCGCCAGCCCCCCTCCAGCAATGGCAACACGCATGATGATGACAATGAGCAACATTATTTATTCTATTTGCAAACCGTTACAATCGCTCCAGCCACCGGCGGTGGGGAGAGAACCCGGAGAGCACTTGTTTCCCGCCGGGATCCGATCCCTGGTAGGATACGGGAGAAAAAAGCGATTCTCTTGGTTCCAGGGGGAGGGACGACGATGGCCAAACAAACACTGGGATCCCTGCTGTCATCGGGCTTTGATCTGACCGGCAAGCGTGTGCTGGTGCGCGCCGATTTCAACGTCCCTCTGGATCCCCAGGGCAACATTACCGACGACACCCGCATCCGCGCCTCGCTGCCCACCATCCAAGCTCTGGCCCAGGCGGGGGCCAAGGTCATCCTCACCAGCCACCTGGGCCGCCCCATCAAAAAAGACAAAGAGACCGGCGCCCTCCAGATCACCCGCGAGGGCAATAGCCTCGCCCCTGTGGCCACCCGTCTTTCCCAGCTCTTGGGCCAGCCGGTGGCCTTTGCGCCCGACTGCATTGGCCCTGAGGCGGAAGCCGTGGTCAGCCGCCTGGAAAACGGACAGGTGGCCCTCTTGGAAAACGTTCGCTTTTACCCGGAAGAGGAAGCCAACGACCCGGAGTTTGCTCGCAAGCTGGCCTCCCTGGCTGATCTATTCGTCAACGATGCCTTTGGCAGCGCCCACCGCGCCCACGCCTCCACCGCCGGCGTCACCGCCTACCTCCAGCCTGCCGTGGCCGGCTACCTGGTGGAAAAGGAGCTGCAGTTTCTCTCCGGCGCCATCGAGAACCCCCAGCGACCTCTGGCGGCCATCATCGGCGGCTCCAAAGTCTCTACTAAGATTGGCGTCATTGAGCGGCTGCTGGAAAAAGTGGACAAGCTCCTGCTGGGCGGCGGCATGATCTTCACCTTCTACCAAGCCCAAGGGATCCCAACCGGCAAGTCTTTGGTGGAAACTGACAAGCTGGAGCTGGCCCGCTCTCTGATGGAGAAGGCCAAAGCGCGGGGCGTAGAGCTGCTGCTGCCGGTGGATGTGGTGGTGGCCGATAAGTTTGACAAAGACGCCAACGCCCAGACGGTTTCCATCCACGCCATTCCCGACGACTGGATGGGCTTGGACATCGGCCCCGAATCGGTCAAAGCCTTCCAGGCTGCCCTGCAGGGGTGCCAAACCGTAGTCTGGAACGGGCCGATGGGCGTATTTGAATTCGACCGCTTTGCCGCGGGCACAGAAGCCATTGCCCGCACCCTGGCCGACCTCACCCAGGCCGGGGCCATCACCATCATTGGCGGCGGCGACTCGGTGGCGGCTGTGGAAAAAGTCGGCCTGGCCGACAAAATGACCCACATTTCCACCGGCGGCGGCGCCAGCCTGGAGCTGCTGGAGGGCAAAGAGCTGCCCGGCATTGCCGTCCTCAGCGAAGTGTAGTGTAGGTTCCTGCTCGGCTCATCCAACCCAAAAGCAGCAAAAAAGTAGGGGCTGAGTTCAGCCCCTCTTTTGCTGTACTCGGCTCAGATGGCCGCAGCAATGGCGAGATCGGATCCGGCTTAGTGCATCACCACTTTAACGTTGGCGTTGTTCAAGCCAGGACGCTTCACCTCGGCCAAGGTCTTGTTGACGGCGTACTTCTGGTTGATGGAGTTGATCAACTCGGTTTGGTTGTGCTTCTTGGCCACGCCCCACAGATCGGCGATCAGGTCGTAGGAACCGTCGGGGTTCTTGGACCAGCCCAGATCGTAGTCGCCTTCCAATTGGGCCACGATGTCGGCACGAACACGCTGGCCGTTGTAGCCACGCACATCGGCGTTCATCTTGACGGTGTAGCCGAGATCGCGCAGGGAGTTAACCAGAATCTGGCCATCGGTGATCTTGGTGCGCAAGGTGCTAAAATGAGACATGGTGTTTCTCTCCTGTGTTTAGGGTTTGGAACATCAACACAAACAATGGGCAACGTTCAAAGTGGGGGTTTTGCCATTTTTGCCTCTGCCAAGGCAACTCTGGCTTCTCACTCCTCCTAGAACTCCAGCCGCTGGTACTCGGCTACAGAGGCTGCTGCAGGCCGAGCCCGCTGCTGGGCCCATTCCCTCAACGCTACCACTTGCTCCGTCATGGTGCGAGATAGCGGTTGAGTTGCTTTCGTTGCTGCCAAAATGTCCAGTTGCGTAAATTCGCGGTTCTGGGCAAACGCTTCGTACATGGCAGCAATCAAAACTTGTTCGATCTCCGCGCCGGAGAAGCCCTCGCAGGCCGCTGCTAGCTGACGCAGATCAAAGCGGCTGATGTCGCGCCGCCGCTTCTTCAGGTGGATCCGGAAGATCTCCATGCGCTCGTTGATGTTGGGCAGATCCACGAAGAAAATCTCGTCAAAACGGCCCTTGCGCAGGAACTCGCCCGGCAGGCGCTCTACGCGGTTGGCCGTGGCCATGACAAACACCGGCGAACGCTTCTCCTGCATCCAGGTGAGGAAGGAGCCAAAGATGCGGCTGGAGGTGCCGCCATCGGAGTCGCTGGAGCCTGCCGAGCCGGCGAAGGCTTTGTCCAGCTCGTCGATAAAGAGGATGGCCGGTGCCAGCGATTCGGCGGTGCGCAGGGCGCTGCGCAGGTTGGCCTCTGACTTGCCGACCATAGAGCCATCATAGACGCGGCCCATATCTAGGCGCAGCAGCGGCAAACCCCAGAGACGGGCGGTGGTCTTGGCGATCAGGGACTTGCCGCAGCCGGGCACCCCCAGAATCAAAAGCCCCTTGGGCTGAGGCAGGCCGTAGGCACGGGCCCGCTCGGTAAAGGCCTCAGAGCGCTGTAGCAGCCAACGCTTCAATTCCTCCAGACCGCCGACCGCCTCGATCGTCTCATCTTCTTCGATGAACTCAAGGATGCCGTTGCGGCGGATCAGTTGCTTTTTCTCAGAGAGAACGATATCGACCTCCGCCTCGCTGAGGCGACCGTGCGTCACCACCGCCTTGCGGTAAACTTTTTCCGCCTCATCCTGCGTCAGGCCCAGGGCCGCTTTGACCAGCTTTTCTCGCGTCTCAGGGCTTACGGATCCGCCGCGGGGAAGCTGCTCCAACTGCCGGTTGAGGGTGCGCTCCAGGGCAGCCATGTCCGGCAGGGGAAAGTCGACTACGCAAATGTCTTTCTCCAGCTCGACGGGGATCACCTGCACCGGCGACATGAGCAAGATGGTTTTGTGGGATCCCTTCAAGCTGGCGATGGCATCGCGTAGCCAACGCTTGACCTCGGTGTTGTCCAAAAAGTCGTGCAGATCCTTGAAGACGCAGATGGCGGGATCCTTTTGCTCCATCACCCACTGGATGGCCGGCTGGGGAGATTGGGTGTTGTGCTGGGTGAGGCTGCGGGGGTTGCCGTATTCGATGATGCCGTGGGTAACTGTCCAGATGAATAGGCGGCGCTGGGGCCTCAGGGTGCGGGCAATCGCTGCCAGAGCCGCTTCCGACCGTTCCTCCTCTGGGGTAAGCAGGTACAGCAGTGGGTATTGAGCTTGAATGAGGATGCTGAGCTCTTGCATGGGAAACACCAACTGCAGAGGGGAAATCTAAGGAAAGCGACAGAAAGGGAGAAAAACGGAGTTTGGGTTGCTTGGGCTTGGATCGCGCTTGGGAAGATGTCCTTGTTGAGTGAATCTTAGAAACCTTTTGTGCTGGTGTTTGCTCCTGTCTAGCTTCAGTTGCCAAAGGAGCCCACCTAGAAGCGTTTTAGCAGGGCACCAACGCATCTTGCCGTTGCTCTTCCGAGCCGGCAGCCGATCCCCAGTATTCTGGCTCCACCTCTTCGAGAATGGCTTCCTCAGCCGATGGCTGGTGCAGCGAAACCACCTCTCCGTTGCGGATGACAAACCGATGGCCGCACTCAGGGCACCGATGGACGCGGTAGGCGCTGCCTTGTACGCCTTCGATAACTTCTGGGTGCAGCAGATAAAAGGTGAGGGCCTTCTCTGCCACCGCTGACATTGGCTCTTGCTCCACGGCAGCCCGAATCTTCAGATTCCGGTACAGGTCAGGTGAGAGATACAGAGTTACCTTCTGCTTGACCTCTGTGCCTTCCACTACTTCTGGCCGATGATTCATGGCTAACCGCTTTTCTGAGTTGCTTGCCAAACTTGAAGGCCATCATAGCCAGCCTGCCGCTTTGACGGCAAGCTTTTAACAATCTGTAATAATTTTCTCGATATCTTTTGGGCTTGTGGACATCTGCGGGTGGGGGAGTAGGCTAAGTAGGAGACTCAGGAGCGGAGTGGGCAATCCCTATGGAACGCTTAATCAACACCCTCAGCAAAAATTTCTCCAGTTGGGGCCGCCGTGCCCTGGTGCAAACCGGCGATGGTTTGGCCAGCTTAAAGGACATTGCCCTGGACAGTGGCAATCTGTTGCTCTGCAAAGCTCGAGTTGCCCTTGCGGACGCCAGCTTCACCACCCTGCGGGCGCTTGGGTCTCGCTTTGGTGCCGGTCGCTAGCCGCCCAGACCTTGCAGCCGGTAGAGCTTGGCGTAGAGGCCGTTGCGGGCCATGAGCTCGGCGTGGGATCCCTGTTCTTTCAGTTCCCCCCGCTGCAGAACCAAGATGCGATCCACATTGCGGATGGTGGAGAGGCGATGGGCGATGATGAGGGCGGTGCGATCCCGTAGCAGGGTTTCCAGGGCGGATTGGATCAGGGCCTCCGTGCCCACATCCAGGCTGGCGGTGGCCTCATCCAAGACCAAGATTTTCGGATCCCGCCACAGGGCCCGCACAAAGCTAATGAGCTGTTTTTGGCCGCTGGAGAGGTTGCTGCCCCGCTCCCGCACGGGGGTGGCGTAGCCCTGGGGCAGCTCGCGGATGAACTCGTGCAGGTGGAGTTGGCGGGCCACCCGCTCTACTTCTGCCAGCTCGCCCTTCTCTCCCAGGGTGATGTTTTGCTGGATATCTCCAGAGAACAAGAATCCGTCCTGCAGGATCACGCCCAGGTGACGGTGCAGCTCGGCCTGGGGCAGATCGCGAATGTCCACGCCGTCGATGCGGATGCAGCCGCGAGTTACCTCGTAAAGGCGGCAAAGTAGGCGGATGATGGAGCTTTTGCCGGCGCCGGTGGGCCCCACCAGGGCGACCTTTTCGCCGGGGCGGATGGTGAAGCTGAGGTCTTTGAGCACCCACTCGCCGGGGTTGTAGGCAAACCAGACCTGCTCGAACTGCACCTCCCCTTTGGCCGTTGGGGGCAGGTGGCGCGGCTGGACGGGATCCTGGATGGCGACGGGCAGGCTGAGGATGTGGTCGATGCGTTCCACGGCGGTGAACCCCGCCTGCAGGGCGGTGAACTTTTCCGCCAACTGGCGCAGGGGGTTGAAAAAGCGCTGGGAAAAGAGAATGAAGGCGTAGAGGCTGCCGAAGGTGAGGGGGTCTCGGGGCAAAGGCAGGGATCCCCCTCCGGCTGCCAGCACCTGCTGCCCCCCCACCCACAGGAGAGCGGCCACCGCCAGCCAGGCAACCCACTCCAAAACGGCGGAAAGGGCAGAGTCGTAGAGGATGGTCTGATCCACCTCTTGGATGTAGCGCCGGTTGATGGTTTGAAAAATCTCGCTGTTGAGCCGCTCCCGCCGAAACAGTTGCACCACAGCAATGCCCAAGACGTTTTCCTGGATCCAGGCGTTGAGCTTGGAGAGCTCTTCCCGCACGCGGAAGTTGGCATCGCGAAAGCGGCGCTGCAGCTCGATGACCACAGCGCTAACCGGCAGGACAATGAGGATCAGCAGCAGGCCCAGATCCCAGCGCTGGCTGAGCATTACCACCGCGATTACCGCCAGGGTAAAGAGGTCGCTGACGATGCCGACCGCGCCGGTGGAAAACACATCCCCCAGAGCTTCTACATCGCTGGTGATGCGGGTGATCAACTTGCCCACCGGGGTGCGATCGAAAAATTGGGCCGGCAGGGCCAGCACGTGGGCAAAGAGATCATTGCGGATGTCGCGGGTCATCAACTGCCCCAGCTTCTGGCTGGTATACCCTTCCAAGGCTTGAAAAAGCCAGCGGGCCAGCAGGGTGAGGATCAACAGGCCCACGTAGGGCCAGAGGCCGGCGAGGATCCCACTGTTGCCTTGGGCGATGGGGCCGTCCAGGGCTCGCTGTAGGATCAAGGGCTGCACCGCATCGGCTAGGGCCAGGGGCGGCAAAAAGGCCAAGGCGGCCAACAACAGCTTCAGGTGCCGCCGGGCATAGGGCCAGAGCAGCCGCAGCAGTCGCCAGTCACTTTCTCGCCGGGGTTGGGGATCCCTACTTAAATCGGCAGCGGGGGGAGAGGTGGCAAGGCTCACTGACTGACACCCAAAAACGTTAAGGAAGCCTAGCAGGCCCGCTGTTCAGTCCCTCCAACTGGGCGGAAAATTGGGAAGGGACAAGCTTAGTGCCCACCCCGGCATCGGTCAAGATCTCCAGCAGCAGAGAATGTGGGGATCCCCCGTCTAGGATGTGGGCGGCCCGCACCCCTTGAGCCAAGGCGCGAATGCAGCACTGCACCTTAGGGATCATGCCGCCTCTGACCACGCCGCTCTGGATTAACTGGCGGGCCATCTCGATATCCAGAAGCGTAATCAGGGATCCAGAATCTTGGGGATCCCTGAGAATGCCGGGGGTGTCGGTGAGAAGGATCAGCTTTTCTGCCCCTAGAGAGGCCGCCAGCTCCCCGGCTACCGTATCGGCATTGATGTTGTAGGCTTGGCCCGTCTCGTCGGCGGCCACGCTGGAGATCACCGGGATCTGGCCGCCCTCCAACAGAGTTTGCACCAACTGGGGGTTGATGGTGCTGACTTCTCCCACAAAGCCGATTTCCGCCCGGCCCTGGGAGCGCGCCTTGATCAAATTGCCATCCCGACCGCACAGCCCCACCGCCGAGCCGCCCGCTAAGCTGATGAGCTGTACAATCTGCTTGTTGACCTTGCCCACCAGCACCATCTCCACCACCTCCATGGTGGCGGCATCGGTCACCCGCAGGCCGTCCACAAACTTGAAGGGAATGTCCAGCTTTTGCAGCCAACTGTTAATCTCCGGGCCTCCTCCATGCACCAGCACCGGACGGATGCCAACGCAGGCCAGAAAGACGATGTCCCGTAACACCTCGGCCCGCCGTTCCTGATGCACCATGGCGGCGCCGCCATATTTGATGACAATGACGCGACCCTGGTACTGCTGGATGTAGGGCAAAGCCTCAATGAGGATCTGCGCCCGCGTCAGGGGATCACAGGCCGACCCAGTCGCCTCAGAAAGGGAAAAGTTGGTCTGCACTGCCGTAAGTCGGTAGAAGTCAGAAAGCCTGACCTAGAGTAGCGCATTCTGCCAGATTCTGGGACTCCGTCCCGCTACCGCAATCAGCTATGGAACGGAATCGCCAGCAAAGGCAACAGGGCCAACCCTAACCAAGCCCAACCCTGAACTGGAGCACTGGGTAAGGGATCGACAGGCTCTAACTCTGCCTGCTGCAGCAGGGCATCGATGCGCTCTTGCAGCCGTTGTCCTGGGTCTGAACTCACGGCCATTGCAAAGCCAACCCAAGCTGATGCCAGTTGATCCCCCACCCCATAGCCCACCACCTGCAGCAAGGCTTCTCCCAACAGCAAGGGATCCACCCGTTGGGCCGCCCAGCGATCCGCCCGCAGCTCCCGCAGGGTGAGCAATTCCTGCCAGAGGATCTCGGTGTTGGGCAGCCAGCCGGTGAGGCGTCGCAGCCAGCCCACCCCAAACATCCAGAGGGTGTCGCGGTAGTGGCGGTGGGCCTCTTCGTGGGCGATCACAGCCCGCAAGTGCTCCTCATCCAATTGCTCCAGCAGGCCGCGGCTGACCACCAGCCGCGAATTCCACACCCCCACTTGGGCGGCAAAAGGGATCTCCAAGTCCAGCACATAGGCTGGAGAGCCATGCAAATCCACTTGGGCCAGAGCCTGTAGGTGGGCGCGTCGATAGGAGCACCAGTATTCCCACATCCAGCGCAAGGCCACGCCGCCGGCCACAGCCAGCAGCAGCAGGGCACAGCCGTAGCAGAACCAGCCCCCCGACCCGGCCATTTGTCCCCATGGCCCCATCCAGGCCAAGGCCAAAGCAGTTGTCAGCAAAAGCAGCGGCGGCAGCAAGAAATGGAGCCAAGCTCGCTGCCAACGTCGGCCCCACCCGCCACCTTTATCCAGACGCACTTGCGCCCGCCACAGCCAACTGAGGCCTAAGCCCAGTGCCAACATGCCCAAGTGGCTCATCGCGTCTCCCTCCTAGCTTGACGAGCTGCCCGCAGCCGTTCGGCAATCGCCTGCAACTGGGACACACTGGCCTGATCCAGGCTGTCGGCAAAGGCTGCCACCGTATCCGGATCCCCCACGGCCAAAAATTGTTGCAGGCGGGTGAAGGCCCTGAGGCTGGCCGCTTCCTGACGAGAAAGACGGGGCCGCCACAGCATCGGTAGGTTTCGCCCCTGCGCATCGGTGCGGCGCTCACAGCTCACCCAGCCCTTCTGGCTCAGGCGCTGCAAGACGGTGGTTACCGACGCATAGGCCAGCTCTCGATCCGGATCGGCCAAGATGCGCTCGTGGATTTGCCGGGTGCTGGCACTGCCCAAATCCCAAAGGATATCCAGGATTTCCGATTCCAGAGGGCCCAGCGACAGTTGCTTGGGACGATGCTTTGGCAACATGCACCTTTGCCAGGGTAAGGATCCTTTCCAGATTAGCCGATGCAGTCGCAAACTCCGTAACCGTCAGGGATCCGCTAAGCTCAAAATGATGGCTTTTGGTGCTGTTCTTCCCATGGCTGCTCCCACTTACCACACCATCACCTTCGGCTGCCAAATGAACCGCGCCGACACCGAGCGCATGGCCGGGATCCTGGAGTCGCTGGGGTATGTGGCCACCGAAGATGAGTCGCAGGCGGATTTGGTTCTCTACAACACCTGCACCATCCGCGACAATGCTGAGCAGAAGGTGTATTCCTACCTGGGCATCCAGGCGCAGCGCAAACGGAAAAACCCGGCCATCAAGCTCATCGTGGCCGGCTGTGTGGCTCAGCAAGAGGGAGAAAAGTTGTTGCGCCGCGTCCCCGAGTTGGATCTGGTCATGGGCCCCCAGTACGTGAACCGCCTTGGGGATCTGCTGGCGCAGGTGGAGGCCGGCAACCAGGTGGTGGCCACCGATCCCATCGAGATCCCAGAAGACATCACCAAGCCCCGCCGCGACAGCCAGGTAACCGCTTGGATCAACGTCATCTACGGCTGCAACGAACGCTGCACCTATTGCATCGTGCCGCTGGTGCGGGGACAAGAGCAGTCGCGCCAACCTCAGGCCATTCGCGCCGAGATCGAAGACGTGGCCCGGGCGGGCTACCGCGAGGTGACCTTGCTGGGCCAGAACATCGACGCCTACGGGCGGGATCTGGATCCCAAGACCAACCTGGCCAGCCTGTTGCGCTTCGTCCATTCGGTGGAAGGGATCGAGCGGATCCGCTTTGCCACCAGCCACCCGCGCTACTTCACCGAGGAGCTGATCGCCACCTGCGCCGAGCTGCCCAAAGTCTGCGAGCACTTCCACATCCCCTTCCAGGCAGGCAGCAACGCCGTGCTCAAGCGGATGCGGCGCGGCTACACCCAGGATCGCTATCGCCAACTCATCCAGCTCATCCGCCAATACATGCCGGAAGCGGCCATCAGCGCCGATGCCATCGTCGGCTTTCCGGGCGAAACAGAAGCCCAGTTCCAAGAAACCCTGCAACTGGTGCGGGATATCGGCTTTGACTTGTTAAATACCGCCGCCTACTCCCCCCGTCCCGGCACCCCTGCGGCGGAGTGGCCTGACCAAGTGCCGGAAGAGGAAAAAAGCGATCGCCTGCAACGGCTGAACCGACTGGTGGCCGAGGTGGCTGCCGCCCGCAGCGCTCGACTCCTGGGCCAAGTGCAGGAGGTGCTGGTGGAAGGCCCCAACCCGAAAAACCCCCGCCAGGCCATGGGGCGCACCCGCGGCAATCGCTTGGTGTTCTTCGCAGGGGATCCGGAACAACTGAAGGGATCCCTGGTGCCGGTGCGCATCACGGCTACACGGGCCTTCTCTCTCAGCGGCGAGGTCTGCAAGCCAGGCGAGACTCTGCCCCAGCCAACAGGGGCCACCCACATCCTGTAAGCCCACGACGAGGATTGAACTCGTGACCTCCCCCTTACCAAGGGGGTGCTCTACCACTGAGCCACGTGGGCAAACCCGATGGTGGGCCGAGTTGGATTCGAACCAACGTAGGCGTAAGCCAGCGGATTTACAGTCCGCCCCCTTTAACCCCTCGGGCATCGACCCCCAGACACTGGCCTTCTATAGTAGCAGAAAGTGCCAGCCAAGATCGAATCCACTTGTGAGGAACGTGCCCTAGCGGGGCCGGGCAGGCAGCCATCCCCCTGGCAAGCGCGGGCTTGAGGGCCTTTCCTCGGCCAAACTGGAGAGAAAACTTGATAGGGTGTAGGACAGTCTTTTTGCTCGTCACTATGGTTTCAACCCTTGGCACCCCCACCCCCGTCGAACAAGTTTCTCCCAACCAGTCTTTGCGCCCCCTGACCAGCCGCATCAACAGCCGGGGGCACCTAGAAATTGGCGGCTGCGACGTGGTGGAGCTGGTGCGCCAGTTTGGATCCCCTCTCTACATCCTGGACGAGTGGACTCTGCGGCAGGCGTGCCGGCTCTACCGCCACACCTGGGCCCGCTGCTACGCGGGGGAATTCCGGGTTTTGTACGCCACGAAAGCCTGGAATTGCTTGGCCATTTGTGCTTTGGCCCTGCAGGAGGGGCTGGGACTGGATGTGGCTTCCGGCGGGGAGCTGTACACGGCTGTGCAGGCAGGAGCCAAAGGCGAAGATCTCTACCTGCACGGCAACGCCAAGTCTGTTGAGGAGCTGAACCTGGCTCTGGAAACGGGCTGTACTTTGGTGGTGGATAGCCTCTACGAGCTGCAGCAGGTGGCTGCCCTGGCCACCTCTGAACGACCAGCCCGCCTGTTGCTGCGGGTTAACCCCGGTATCGATGTCCACACCCACGAGTACATCCGCACCGGCCAAACCGATAGCAAATTCGGCATCGGGCGATGGCAACTGCCGGAAGCGATGGATCGGATAGCTGCCCATCCCCAGTTGGAGTGCGTCGGGCTGCACGCCCACATCGGATCCCAGATTTTTGATCTGCAAGGACACCGGGATCTGGCAGGGGTGCTGGCTCAGATCTGGCGGCAAGGGCTGGAGCGAGGGCTGCCTCTGCAAGAGCTGAATGTGGGTGGGGGCCTGGGGATCCGCTATGTCGAATCCGACGATCCCCCCTCCATTCCGGAGTGGGTGGAAACAGTGGCGACAGCGGTGCAACAGGCTTTTGCAGAAGCCGGGATCTCGCTGCCCAAGGTGCTCTGCGAGCCTGGACGATCCGTGATTGGGCCGGCTGCTGTTACCGCCTATACCCTGGGGGGGCAAAAGCGGATCCCGCCGGGCGATGGCCTGCCCGAAGGACGTCTCTACATCACCATCGACGGCGGCATGTCCGACAACCCCCGCCCCATCACCTACGGAGCCCGCTACACCGCCCTTCTGGCCAACCGCCCTGAGGCCGAGGCCACGCAGCGGGTCACAATTGCCGGCAAACACTGCGAGTCGGGAGATGTGCTGTTGAAGGATGTGCTTCTGCCGGCCCCAATGGCAGGGGAAGTGCTGGTGGTTTTGGCAACGGGGGCCTATAACTACAGCATGGCTTCCAATTACAATCGCTTTCCTCGACCAGCCGCGGTGCTGGTCAATGAGGGAGAGGCCCAGCTGATCCTGCGGCGAGAAACTTATGCCGACCTAATTCGTCAAGATGTTTTACCGGAGCGGCTGCGGCGGTGAGGCGGAGGTTGGTTGACCACAGCCGTCTCAGTTGAGGAAGGGGGTACCGCTTGTCCCGCAAGGGCAACTCACATCGGTCTTGGGCGGGCGAGACTGGAAAACAGATAGGAGGTGGGTGGTAGGCTGGTCTGGGGGCCGCAGTCAACAAGGGTTCTGAGAGCGGCACAGGCAGAAGGTCTGCAATGAGGGGAGCGTGAACGGGGTTTTTTGGCATGCTGGCAGCCTTATGGGCTTGGCTACAGCAATTTACCTTTCTCAGCCTCTTGGACTGGGCTCTGGCTGTCTTGCTATTGGCTTTGGCCCTCTACTACACCCGCGAGAGCCGGGCCGGGGTGCTGGTGCGGGGATTTATGGTGCTCCTGGTGCTCTACCTGGCCACAGCCTCCTTGCCGCTGGTGCACCTGATTTTGGATCGCCTGCTCCTGGCCGCAGCTGTAGCCATGGGCGTGCTCTTTCAGCCGGAGTTTCGGCGGCTGCTGGAGCAACTGGCGAGGGCCATCCGCGTTGAGTGGCCGGGCAACGCAGGCAATGACGAGGACGACCCTGAGGAGGATTTGGTGGAAGAATTGGTGCAGGCGGTGCGAGAGCTTTCCCAAAACCGGACAGGGGCGCTGATTGTAATCGAGCCAGATCAGCCCATTGACTCGCGGGTGTTTACCGACAAAGGGGTCTCTCTCCAGGCGCGGGTGTCGCGGGAGATCCTGCAGACGATTTTCCAGACTTCAACTTTGCTCCATGATGGGGCCGTTGTCATCCACCGGGATCGCATTCGCGCAGCGGGGGTGATCCTGCCGGTTTCGGAGCGGGCCGCCTCCCGACAACTGGGCACACGACACCGCGCCGCCATGGGGATCACCGAACAAGCCAACTGCTTGTGTATTGTGGTCTCAGAAGAAACGGGATCCATTTCGCTGGCAGAAGGCGGACGCCTGGAGCGACCCCTGACCAGTGCCGAGCTACACAAACTGCTGGTGCAGCGGTTGCGCAATCCCCGCGATGCTAAAAAACGAGATGCCCCGCTGCAGGGATTGTGGGCCCACCCGTGGTTGCGCAATGGACTGCTGCGCTGGTGGGGATCCCTGCTCGATCTGGCCAAACGCTTTCGCAAACCCGAGAAAACCCTTCCCAAAGACTGAGCCGCATGACCCTTTCTCCTGTCCATCTTCTGCAGTTGCCTGCCGACCTGGATCCGCAGTTGTTGCCCCGCCATGTGGCAGTGGTCATGGATGGCAACGGGCGGTGGGCGCAAAAACGGGGTTTGCCCCGCAGTGTCGGGCATCAGCGCGGGGTAGCGGCCCTGAAGGAGCTGTTGCGCTGTTGCGATGATTGGGGGATCCCCGCCCTCACCGCCTACGCCTTCTCCACCGAGAACTGGGGCCGCGCCCGCGAAGAAGTCGATTTTCTCATGACTTTGTTTGAGCAGGTGCTGTGGCAGGAGCTGGCGGAAATGGTGCAGCAGGGGGTGCGCATCCAGTTTGCCGGCCAGTTGTCGGCCCTGCCCCAGTCTTTGCAGGACACGATCCTGCATGCGGTGGAACGCACCCAGCACAACGAGGGCATTTGCCTGACGGTGGCCCTCAACTACGGCGGCAGACAGGAGATCCTGCAGGCTTGCCGCTCGATTGCCACCCTGGTGCAACAGGGACTTTTGGAACCGGATCAGATCGACGAAGCCCTCTTTTCCCAATTTCTCTACACCACCGGCCTCTCCGATCCCGACCTGTTGATCCGCACCAGCGGCGAGATGCGCATCAGCAACTTCCTGCTCTGGCAGATGGCCTACACCGAGCAGTACTTCACCCCCATCCTCTGGCCGGATTTCGACCGCGCCGCCTTTCACCAAGCCCTGCTCAGCTATCAGTCGCGGCAGCGGCGCTTCGGCAGATGAGAGGATGCCCGCCTGGTTCAATCAAACCAGACCCTCACCCCCAACCCCTCTCCCTCAGGGAGCTAGCCCAAGCGCTCCGCGCCGCTCACGCGACCACCCCCAACCCCTCTCCCTCAGGGCCCTCACCCCCAACCCCTCTCCCTGAGGGAGAGGGGAGTTAGGGAACGACGTAACGAACCGTTTCGTTGCTGTTTGAAGTGGCTGTATCTCAAGCCGGCTTGGGACGACTTGAATGAACAGGCAGCACAAATGTATACCTGAAGCTCCCCAACTAGCGCAAAAAGCTGGTTATCAGCCACATCACCCCAAACGTGATCCCCACCAACAGGGCGCCGGGGGCATCGCCGCCGGTGAGGGGAAGGGCAATGCCGTAGGCCAACATCAGTCCTAGGCTCAGTCCTGCCAGCGCCAAGAGAAAAGCGCGAAGGAAGCGGCGCTCCTTGCGGTACAGGAAATAGATGCAGGTCATCAGCCCCAGCGCCAGTTGCAGGGAGGGATACTCATCAGGGGCCAAGACAACCCAACCCACCAGCCCTCCCAGCAACACGGCGGGCCAGAGCACATCCGGGGCAGAAGGGCTATCCAGCCAACGGCTGATCCAGGGGGGATTTTGGGCAGCAGGACGGGTCAAACTCGGTTCTGTCTCTGGACGGCTAGCCCGTTGTTCGGCGTAGCGAATGCGGTCGGGGACGGCGATCTTGCCCTCCTTGCGCAGGCGCAGGCGCTGCATCAGGATGGCGTCGTAGGCCTGTTCCACCCGCTCCTGCTGCTGTTCATCCGCACCCAAGCTGGCCAGGAGCCGGGCCCGCGCCGATTGGATCTCCTCAAAGGAGGCTTCTTCGCTGACCCCTAAGACCTGATACGGACTCATCTCAGCCATGACGACCAGCCCTGTAACTCTCTATCACCTTAACCCAGCCGCCAATTCAGCGGCAGGAGCCGACGGCAGGGGTTGGGTTGCCTTCTCCTCAAGGGATCCAGCAGCAGAGCGGAGGAGAGCCTGCAGGGAGCGGGCCACCTGCTCAACCGCGGCTTGGGTGGTGGCCTTGCCCAGGCTGAGGCGGATAGATCCCAGGGCCTCGACCTCGGAATAGCCCATGGCCAAAAGGATACGGCTGGGGATCCGCTGGCCGCTGCTACAGGCAGAGCCGGCGCTGATGGCGATTCCCTGGCGGCTCATCTCCCTCACCAGCACGTGCCCCGGGATCGCGGCAGTGCAGTAGCTGAGGTGGTGGGGCAGGCGTTGCTCCAGATCCGAGGGGCCGATCAGCCGTAAACCCGGCACAGAGGCCAGCAACTGGGCCAGCTGCCGTTGCAACTGCCGCAGGCGGGCCGTCTCCCGCTCCAGCTCTTGGGCTGCCAAAGCCGCCGCCACCCCTAGGCCGACAATGGCAGGGATCCCTTGGGTGCCGGCTCGCAGCCGCCGTTCTTGCCCGCCCCCCCGCAGCAACGGTTGCAGCTCCACCCCTGGGCGCACATAGAGCGCCCCCACCCCCTGCGGCCCGTAAAGCTTATGCCCAGACAGGGAGAGCAGGTCTACAGGCAGTTGCGCCAGATCCAGGGGGATCCGCCCCGCCGTCTGCACCGCGTCGGTGTGGAAGAGCACCCCAGCCTGGCGACAGAGGCGGCCCAGCTCGGCAATCGGCTGTAGGGATCCCACCTCATTCTGGCCGTGGACGATGGAGACCAGAACGGTCTTGGGCTGCAACGCCTGGATCAAGGTTTGGGGATCCACCTGGCCGGCGGAGTTCACCGGCAGACGGGTTACCTCCCAGCCCTGGGCCTGCAACCGACGGGCGGCATTCTCCACCGAGGCGTGCTCGACGCTGGAGATGATGAGATGCTGGGGAGTGGAGTAGCGCTGCGCCACCCCAAACAGGGCCAGGTTGTTGGACTCCGTTCCGCCAGAGGTAAACAGCAGCGTCTCCGGCTCACAGTTGAGCAGCTCGGCCACCTGCTGCCGCGCCCGTTCCATGGCCATGGCCGCCCGTTCTCCCCACCCATGCAAGCTGGAGGGGTTGCCCCAACTCTCCTGCATCACCAGCCCCATAGCCTCGATCACCTCAGGCCGAGGCGGAGTGGTGGCGCTGTGGTCAAAGTAAAGTGCGGGATCCAGAGGCGACATGCGAGCTTGACAACCCAGGACTCGATGTCCCCATCTTAGTGCCGGCGCGTTGGCAGTTCACACCCCTTGCCGCAGCCGTTCCAGCACCCCCAGGTCTTCCAGAGTAGAAGTATCGCCGCTGATGCCGGAGCCGGCAGCCAGTTGCCGCAGCAGGCGGCGCATGATCTTGCCAGAGCGGGTCTTGGGCAGCGCCTCGGTGAAGCGAATTTCGCTGGGGCGGGCGATGGCTCCGATCTCCTCGACCACATGTTGCATCAGCGCTTGGCGCAGCGCTTCGCCCGGCCCGTAGCCCTCCGCCAAGATGACAAAAGCCACGATCGCCTCTCCCTTGATCTCGTCCGGTCGCCCCACCACCGCTGCCTCCGCCACGGCTGGGTGAGAGACCAGCGCCGATTCCAATTCCATCGTGCCCAGACGGTGGCCGGCAACATTGATGACATCGTCCACCCGGCCCATCACCCAAAAGTAGCCATCTTCATCCCGGCGGGCGCCGTCCCCGGCAAAGTAGAAGTACTGCCCATCCTTGGGTGGGATCCGCTCCCAGTAACTG
The DNA here is from genome assembly GCF_047462395.1 of Synechococcus sp. H55.7. Taxonomy (NCBI): domain Bacteria; kingdom Bacillati; phylum Cyanobacteriota; class Cyanophyceae; order Synechococcales; family Synechococcaceae; genus Synechococcus; species Synechococcus sp. H55.7. The sequence continues at coordinate 94,983 of NZ_JANSJD010000002.1, read as the reverse complement.
GAGCGGAACCGCTGCGGATCTTTGTAAAGGGTGCGCATCATGCCCGGCCAGGGACGGCGGATCACCAGATAACCCCCTTCTGGGGCCGGGTTCCCTTCCATGTCGACCACATCTGCCGCAATGCCCGGGAAAGGGCGGGTGGCGGATCCCGGCTTGGTGGGTGTAACTCCCGGCAGGGGCGAGATCATAATGCCGCCGGTTTCGGTCTGCCACCAGGTATCCACAATCGGGCAGCGCCCACTGCCGATGACGGTGTAGTACCACATCCAGGCTTCCGGGTTGATCGGCTCGCCCACGGTGCCCAACAGCCGCAGCGAGGAGAGGTCATGCCGGCGGGGCAGGGCGTCGCCACTTTTCATAAAAGCCCGAATTGCCGTGGGGGCGGTGTAGAAAATCGAGATGCGGTGGCGGGCGATCAGCTCCCAGAAACAATCGGGTTTAGCAGGTCGGGGCGCCCCCTCGTACATAAACACCGTCGCACCATTGGAGAGGGGGCCATAGACGATGTAGCTGTGGCCCGTGATCCAGCCAACATCGGCAGTACACCAGTAGATGTCTTCTTCTTGCAAATCGAAGATCCACTGACAGGTGACGTGAGTGTAGAGGTTGTAGCCGCCGCTGGTGTGGACAACGCCTTTGGGCTTGCCGGTGGTGCCGGAGGTGTAGAGGATAAACAGCATCGCCTCCGCGTCCATAGGCTCGGCGGGGCAGGCTTCTTCTAGGCTGGGGGCCAGCTCATGCCACCAGATATCTCGATCCGGGATCATCGACACAGCTTGTCCTGTCCGCTGCACCACCAGGACTTTTTCGACGCTGGGCACCCCTTCCGCCAGCGCCAAGTCCACTTGGGGCTTGAGGGGGACGATGGCATCTTTGCGCCAGCCCCCATCGGCGGTAATGACGACTTTGGCTTCCGCATCCCGCAGCCGCTCCTTGAGGGCCTCGGCGCTGAACCCGCCGAACACCACCGTATGGGCTGCCCCGATCCGCGCACAGGCCAGCATGGCCATGACGGCCTCCGGGATCATCGGCATGTAGATCCCCACCCGATCCCCTTTTTGAATGCCCAGAGACTTGAGGCCGTTGGCCCAGCGGCAGACCTCGCGGTGGAGCTGCTCGTAGGTCAGGGTGCGAGTGTCCCCCGGCTCCCCCTCCCAGATGAGGGCGGGCTTGTGGCGGCGGCCATTGTCCAAATGGCGATCCAGGCAGTTGTAGCTGAGGTTGAGCTGTCCCCCCACAAACCATTGCGCCTGGGGCGGATCCCAGTGCAACACCTGCTGCCAAGGCTGAAACCAGTGCAATTCCTGCTGTGCCAGCCGCTCCCAAAACCCCAAGGGATCCGCTTCCGCCTCTTGGCAAATCTGTTGGTAGCGCTCAGGGGTGATGCGAGCCCGCTGCACAAACGAGGGAGGCGGCGGGAAAAGGCGTTTTTCCTGCAGAATCGACTCCAGGGCCGGTTGAGACATGGCGACAAGACCGGTACAGACAAGGGATCCCAACCGCGCCGCAGCTCCCTACAAGGAACGACGGGAGGGGGGTGGGAATAGGATACCTACCCCAGCAGGGGTAGAGCAAGGGATCGATCCCCGGCCCTTGTCCCAAAGGGAGAGGGGAACTCTTGAAATTACTTGAAAAAGGTGGTGCGTTGGCGGTGCATCACCACCGATTCCACCAGGCCGATGGCCAGAAAGTTGGTCAACAGAGCCGAGCGGCCATAGCTCAAAAAAGGCAAGGGCAGGCCGGTGATGGGGGCCAAGCCAATCGTCATGCCGATATTGACTACCGCCTGAAAGAGGATCATCGCCAACACCCCGATGGCAATGAGAGACCCGAAATTGTCCTTGGCTCCTTGGGCAATCCAGATCAGCCGCGCACACAGAATCCAAAACAGGATCAGCACCGTCAGGGTGCCGACAAAGCCCATCTCTTCCCCAATGGCCGAGAAAATGAAATCGGTGTGCTGCTCGGGGATAAAGTCCAGTTGGGTTTGGGTGCCCTGCTGGATGCCACGGCCCCAGAGCCCACCGGCGCCGATGGCGATGCGGGATTGAATCAGGTGGTAGCCGGATCCCCAGGGCTCTTGCATGGGATCGATAAAAATCTCCAGCCGCCGCCGCTGGTAGGGCTTGAGGATGTGCCAGGCCACCTGGCCCAGATGCCCGGAGAGCAGGTTGATCACTCCAAAGGTCATCGCTCCTGTCCACCGCCAAGGCAGCCGCCAAGCCGCTAGGCTCGCCATGCCCAGGCACCAGATCAGCCAGACCCAGAGCATCCAGCTCAACTCCGCGCGGGTGTGCAGGCCGTAGAGAATGGCCCCCACCCCCGGCGACAGCAGCAGGAGGATCCAACTGCCCTTGGCCCCGGCCCAGTAGAGCATGACCAGCAAGATCACCACAAACACCAGGGCAGTGCCCAAGTTGGGCTGCAGGAAGATCAAAACCCAAGGAGGAGCGACGACGGCAACAGCCACCCAGATTTGGCTGAAGTATTTGATTGGCCAGTGGTGCAAAATGGCCGCCAGGGTGATGATGACCCCCAACTTGGCAAACTCGGAAGGCTGTACCTGGACGCCGGCAATGGAGATCCACCGCTCTGCCCCTCCTCCCGCCGTGCCGAAAAAGAGCACTGCAATCAAGCCCGCCAAGGTCAGGCCATAGGTGAACCAATGCCAGCGCAGCAGCCGCTCGTAGGGGATCCGCGCCACCATCGCCAAAAACACCAGGCTGATCCCGGCCATGATCAACTGCTGCAGCCAGTAGTGGCTGATGGGACGCTCCCAGACAGCGCTGCGGATGGCGATGATGCCGATGCCCGTCAAGGCCAGCACCGTGGCCAGCAAAATGCCGTCGAACTCCCGCCAAGGCAACAGGATTTGCTGCAGGAGCTGTTTCCACCTTGACTGGGGGGGCACTTTCGGATCAGCGCTGGACAGGAAGAGGGCCATATCTGATGGAGCGACGCCGGCACCAGTTTATCTCTATTCCCAGCCCTGCAGTTGCTCTAGCCAGGCAGAGAGCCGGGATCCCACCTGTTCTCGGCGCTGCTCAAAATTGGCTGCTGCCCAAATCAAGAGCACCCCCAGCAAGATCCCCATCCCCCACAACAGGATTGGGTCAGTGGTTACCCACAGCCACCCCTGCCGCAAGACGCCCAGGCCAAAGCCCAGGGTGCCCGCCCACAGGTAGGCCCGCACCCGCAGCGCCAAACCCAGTACCCCCAAAGCCAAGCCCAGCCCCACCGGCCAAAACCCCGCCCCCAGTTGCCCGTGGGTTTCGATCAAAGTCACCAACACCAATAGACCCGACGAGAAGGCCCGCAGCCGGTGCCGACTCTCTCGAGCACCAGCCTGTTGCAGTCCGGGATCCACCTGGGCCACATAGAGCAGGGATCCCACCAGAGGCAGGGCATAGAGGGTCAGGGAAGCCCAATCCTGCTGCCAGCCGTAATTCCACAGGATCCAGTTGCTCAAAAACAAGCTGATGTAGCCCAGGCGCACCTGGGAGCGCCAGATGGCCAAGAAAGCGTAGTAGGCTGCCCCCAGCAACAAATTGCTGTTGTTGTCGCCGCCCGCCGTCACCACCAGGGCCAGCAACGGCGCCACCAAGGCCGTATTTGACCAGGGATCCGCCGGCCAGCCCCACCGTTGCCAGGGCAGAAAGTAATAGAGGAGTCCCAGCCCACAGAGCAGGGATCCGGCCCATTGCTCCACCCTCAAGCTGGGGAAGCCCAGCCACATACTACCCAGGCAGATGCCGACTCCCTGCCAAGCGCTGAGGTGGCACCAGGCCGTTGGCAGCCAGCCCGGCTCTGTCGGGGATCCCGGCGTCGATCTTCTCCCCTGGGCGGCGGCATAGGCCGCCAGGCCGGATCCCGTCAGCACCCAGAGGAGCCGCCCCCACCGGCTGAGGCGAAGATCGAAAAGCGCAGGCCAAAGGACGAGGTTGGCCAGGGCCCAGTTGGCCGAGGCCATCCAGCGCAGCCAAGCTCTTTTAAGCTGCAGGGTCGCCACCAGCCAAGGGGGGCAAAGGCGGTAGACCACTGCCAGGAGCCATCCCAGCAACGCGGTCAGCACCAGTCCATCTCCCCAGGATCCCCCTGTCTGCTGGCTCAGGAAGTGAATCCAGCTCTCGTAGGCAGCCAGTGACATCCCGCAGGCCCCCAGGATCCCCTTCCAGTTGACGGGAGGGTCTTCTTCCGTTCGCGTAAGTGGGACGGAGTCCCCACCTTGCTCTTGTGCCCCTGGGATCCCCTGCCCCAGGCCCAACAACACGATGGCCAGGCCTAAGCTGCCCACGCCCGTCAGCTCGCTCCACTGGGCATGGGATCCCAGCCAACCCAGCCCGGCATAGATCAGCGGCCCTGTCTTCCAGCAACTCAGGGTCTGGACTCGCTGCAGGAGCTCTCCCCCGCCGGGGAACAGGAGTTTCTCCGGCCCTATCCAGAAGAGGATCCCCAAGCCCAGGTTGAGGACGGCCCACAGAGGCAGGACGGGACGGGATCCCTGCACAACCCAGAGCAGGATGCCGGTCGCCCCCAGCTCCAAAGCCCAGATCAGCCCGTAGGCGATCCCTTCCACCACCGCCCAGGAAACCGAGCCGGTGGCAGAGTCCGTCCCGTCGGCGCCAACGACCGCCGAGCCACCCCTTGAGAGAGCCACCCCCAGCCGCAGGCCGAGCGCCACCAGGGCCACCCCAGCCGCCAAGGGCAGAGCGCCGGGGAACATGGGCTGCTTGCCGACGGAAATGGGGAGCCGAGAAGGATCCGCCAGGGCCGCCGTTGTCGCCACTGTGAGGGCAAAGAGGAGCACCAACCCCAACAGCAGGCCCCAGCCATCCAGGGCCGGTCGGTAAGCGGCTTGTAGGCGAGAAGAGAGGCGCAAAATTCCGTAGCGACAGCCGCTCAAGAGCAACCCCAGCACCGCCAAGGCCAGCAGCCACTCCGCTTCCGTGAGCGTCGGCAATAGCCGGCTGATTCCCACCAGGCCGATCCCTACACCAAAGGCCACCGCCAGCAGTGCTTCTGGAGTAGGAGAACTGGGAGAGGGAGAAGCCCACAGCCACACCTGAGTTGCCAGCAGCAGCACTCCCAGCCCTAGCCCGAGCAGATCCAGGCCCGGCCTGCCGAGGGTGAGCCCCTGGGCCATCACCAGGGAAAGCACCGCCAGAAGGCGCAGGGATCCCCGCGCCGGAATCCCTTGTCGCCAAGAAAAAGATCCCCCTTGCTCCGGGATCTGCAACCAGCGAGGCATAAACGCCAGGGGCGGCCAGGCCCACACCTGCGCCGCCGTCAAAACCGAGGGCACCGCCAGCCACAGCCAGCCAATGGACTCCGTGCCCTGCGCCAAAAACACAAAGTAGCTGGATCCCAGCAGCACCAGCCCCATCCCTTCGGCGCTCTGCTGCCACAGCCGCACCGGCAGTCCCCCAAAATGTCCTGAGGCTGCCAACAACCGCCCGCCCAGCGCCACCCGCCCCGTCCATTCCAGCAAGCCCAGCAGCAGCAAGATGGCCCCCCAACTGGACAGGCTCCAATCAGGCCAAAGCCAGCGGATCCCGGCCAGAAGCGCCCCCAGCCCATAGGCATGGGTCAGAAATACCCACCCAGCGCCAACCCTGGACTTCTGCCGCAGCCACCAGGCCAGGATGCCAGTACTCAACAGCAAATGCCAAAAGCAAATCGCCGGCTGGGGAAAGCTCAAAAGCAAGAGGGATCCGCCCAGCCCCAACACCAAGCGCTCCGTCGGTTCTGCCAGCGCCGCAAAACCCGCCTCCTCGCCTTCCCGAGGTCTCTGCTGCCAGCGGGCCGCCAGCCCCAGCCACAGCACCTCATAGGGCAACAGCACCAGCCCCAGCAGCCCCCAAACAGAGTCGAGGGGCTGCAACCCACCCGTTAACAGCGCCAGCACGCTCTCCCGCCAGCTTGCCGGCCACACCTGCCAAAAGGCCCAGGCAGTTTCCAGACCCAGCAAAAACAGCAGCGCCAACTCCACCCTCTGCTGACGTTGGCTCAGTCGCCTCGCCAAGAAGCGGATTCCCAGCAGGCTGATGGCCAACACCTGCCAGGCGTTCTCCCCCCAGTCGCTGGCCGCCAGCAGCCAGCCCAAAATCAACAGCACCCCGCTCCACCAGGGCCGCCCCACCTGAGCCGGCTCGTAGTCCTCAGCCGGGCTTTGGGGCAGCCAACCCAAGAGGGCCACCGCCAACCCCAACTGCGACACCTGCACCTGCCCCGAGAGCAACCCCCGCAAGATCAACAGGGATCCAGCCGCCCCGATGAGCCACAGCCGGGCCAGCGAGCGGCGGCTCCAGGTGTAAATCACGGTGCTGAGGATCCCCAAGTAGAGGATCCCAAGGACAAGAGTGGGACGAGACTCCGGCGGCCCTAGGCTCCAGAAGAGGTGTAAACCAGAAAGAGATAAGAAGTTCACCAACGTTCCGTAGAAAGCAGAACCCGCCCCCAGCAAGTCGGCCCGTCGCCAGGCTCCCCACGGGATCCCTGTGAGTAACCCCAAAGCAACAGCTCGGATCCCCCACGGGATCCCCAGCCCGTCCAGCGCCCACATGTTGATCGGCAGCAGCAGCAAAGCAACAGCCTCTAAAGTTTGGCTTGTCAGACGCAGCCCGTCCTGCCGCTGCGCCCACCTCGCTCCCACCCCAAACGCCGCCGTATAAGCCAAGAGCACCCCGTACTGAGCTGCCGGGGAAAACTCTTGCCAGCGGCTGGCCGCCAGCACCCCCGAAGAGACCACCACCAAAAACAGGCCCAGGAGCAGCAGCCAAGCTACGCTCAGCTCAGACAGCAAGTTGTGCAACAACACAGCTATCCCCGGGGGAGAGGAGAGCTCCCTGGTTTCGGTTGGCGGCTCTTCCCCCGCCACGACAACCCCAGAGCCGGCCAAGCCAGCATTTCTTTCCCGCACCATCTGCGGGATCCAGATCAAATCGAGGAGCTGGCCGATCCCCAGCAGCCCAAAAGTCAGCAGCCAGAGCAGCCCTGTGCGCCAGCGACCCAGATAGAAGCGGTGCAGACCGCAAAGGCCGAACAAACCTAAAATCCAGAGCACGTAGGCCGAGCCCAGACTGGCTGGGATCCCCCCGCCGACAGAAGTGGCTCCTGGCGCCGATTCCGCCTCCAGCCGATACTGCTCCACCAGATGGCGAAAGTGCTCCGGCGTCAGCAAACCCAGCTCCAGCAAGGCTTGCAACCCCCGCAAAACCTGCTGCCGGGATCCCGAAACGGTGAAGTTGAACGAGTAAGAGCGGGACTGCTCGGCTCCCTCAGGTGGAATGTTATCCTGGGATCCCATGGCCGGATTCGTTGAGCAAAAAGGCTTGGGGCCACTGCTACTCTAAGCCTTGCTCTGTTGGATTGCTATGCTCTTCACAAATGCTCCAGCAAAGCGTGGGTGCTGGGCAGGACGGGGAGAGTCATCAACTGCCCCAGCCGCGAAACGGTGAGCTCCGCCGCCGGCATGGGTTCCGAGACCTGTCCGCTGCTGAACACCAGGACTCGGTTGCTGTACGGCAAGATCTCGTCCAAATCCGCCGAGGCAAAAACAATAGCCGTCCCTGCTTGGGCGCGTTCCAGCAATTGACTCCAGACCCACAGCGCCGACTCAATGTCCAACCCGCAGATCGCAGCGCAGAAAGCCGCTCAGGATCTTGACCAAGGTGCTTTTGCCGGCCCCATTTTCCTCCAGCAGACCGTGGATCGTGCCCGCCTCCACCCGCAAGGACACATCGCGGTTCGCCTGTACCGCCCCAAAGCGCTTGTGGATGTGCAGCAGCTCCACCTTCATCCCGTCTATGCTAACCTGCCCCCCCAGACCCAAAATCCCGAAGAATACAGTTGCTGAGGTTGCAAGCGTCGGTGCTACGATAGCGGCAGCTCGCCGTCAGGCGTTGGCTACGGACGAGTTCAGCATCGATCTGTGGTTCGCCCTGCCCCTCTGCTTCGCCCTTCTCCCCTGCCACCCATCTCAGATAGTAACCGCCTCAAAATCTTCTCAGGCAGCGCCAATCCGGATTTGGCCCAGGAGGTGGCGCGCTACCTGGGCATGGATCTGGGGCCTATGTTGCGCAAGCGCTTTGCCGATGGCGAGCTGTACATCCAAATCCAGGAGTCGATCCGGGGTGCCGATGTCTACTTGGTGCAGCCCACCTGCCGCCCGGTCAACGATCACCTGATGGAGCTGCTGGTGATCATCGACGCCTGCCGCCGCGCCTCGGCCCGCCAGATCACTGCCGTCTTGCCCTACTACGGCTACGCCCGCGCCGACCGCAAAACCGCCGGACGGGAAGCCATCACCGCCAAGCTGGTGGCCAACATGATCACCCAGGCGGGGGCACACCGGGTGCTGGCCATGGATCTGCACTCGGCCCAGATCCAGGGCTACTTCGACATTCCCCTCGACCACGTCTACGCCCAGCCGGTACTGCAGGCTTACCTCAAAGAAAAAGGCCTGCTCGACGAAGATATTGTGGTCGTCTCTCCCGATGTGGGCGGGGTAGCGCGGGCGCGTGCCTTTGCCAAAAAACTCAAGGAAGCTCCGCTGGCAATCATCGACAAGCGCCGCCAGGCCCACAACGACGTGGAAGTCATGAACCTCATTGGCGATGTGCGCGGTAAAATCGCCATCCTCGTAGACGACATGATCGACACGGCAGGCACCATCTCGGAAGGGGCGAAGCTGCTGCGCAAGTCGGGGGCCAAGGCGGTCTATGCCTGCGCCATCCACCCTGTCTTTTCCGATCCGGCCATCGAACGCCTGCAGGGCGGACTGTTTGAAGAGGTGATCGTCACCAACACCATCCCCATTCCTCCAGAGCGGCATTTTCCAGGCTTGACCGTCCTCTCGGTGGCGAACGTGCTGGGAGAGGCGATCTGGCGCATCCACGAAGACAGCTCCGTCAGCAGCATGTTTCACTAAAGTTTCTCCAGAGCATCGCTAAAGTATAGATAGTGGGTGCAGAACGGGCGTACCTGCCGGGGATCCTTTGCTTTTTGCCCTGTGAAGACCAACTCAGCAGGTGCCCCCCATCTATCGCGATGGACTGGGTAGAGCTAGCTTCCCAGCCGAGTTTTTCCCATGTCGCCTCCCATTTCTAGGTCACCGAGATCCGTTGTGAACGGTTTTGTTGCCGGGCAGGCCGCCGCCAGGGAGGAGCCGTCCCTTCAAACTGAACTGAATACAGAATTGAATACGGAGTCCGCTGCAGCGCTGTACCCGCTGTTGCAATTGCTGGGGCAACTGCTGAACGTCCCCTTGGTCTATCTAGAACTGGTCCAGCCGGGATCCGATCCCGACTCGCCTGCAAAAGGGATCCTCTACCGCGACCCCCAGCGGATCCCCGGCAACGAGCCGCCCAACCCCATCGGCGGATCTTGGCCTTTTCAGGAAGCCTTTCCCCTGCTGGATGAGGGCGGGAGGCCGCTGGCGACACTTCACCTGCGGGGGGAGCGCCCCCGCCCACTGAGCCTCCCCGAACGGGGACAGATCGACCTCATCGCCCTCAGCCTGCGACACATCCTGCTCCAGGCCCAGGAGCAGCGACAAGCCCTCGCGCAACTTCGGGCGCAACTGCAGCACAGCCGCAGCACCGCTGCCCGCTACCAACAGATCTTCGAGAACGCCGTCGAAGGCATTTTTCAAACCACCCCTGAGGGAAAATATCTGGCTGCCAACCCAGCTCTGGCCCATATTTTCGGCTACGAATCCCCGGAAGATTTGATGCGCAATGTCTCCGATATCGGCACCCAAATCTATAGCGACCCAGAGCAGCGATCTGAGTTCCTGCAGCACATGCTGAGAGAAGGTCAAGTCGTGGATGCAGAGCGCCAGGTCTGCCGCAAAGACGGCAAAGTCATCTGGATTTCTTTAAATGCCCGCACCCTGTACGACGAGCAGGGGGATCCCCTCTATTTTGAAGGATTTGTTACTGATATCACAGCATCCCGCCAGCTTAAAGAACGACAACAACAGTTAGAAGAAGCCCGCAGAGAAAGCGAACATCGTTTTCTACAACTGGCGGAGAATACGCAACAACTGTTCTGGATTTCAACGCTCTGCGGCAAAGAGCTGATTTACGTCAGCCCCGCCTGTGAAACCATTTGGGGCCTTTCCCCTGCAGAGGCCTACGCCAATCCCCAGGCCTGGATGCGCCACATTCACCCTGACGATCGCTGGCTGTTCCCCACCATTTTTCAAGCCCAACTTCAGGGCCAACCCACCGATGTGGTTTTTCGCCTCTGCCGCCCCGATGGCTGTATCCTCTGGCTGCGGGAACGTACCTTTCCTATTGCCGACAAAGAGGGCAAAATCTATCGAGTGGCAGGGATCGTCGAAGACATCACCGAGTCCAAGCAACTGGAAGCCGAACGTCGTCGTATAGAGCAAGCCTGGCAACAGAGTGCCAACCATTTCCGGCAGATTTTTGAGCTGGCCCCCAATGGAATTGCCCTGGTGGATTTGCAGGGGCGATTTATCCAGGTCAACGAGGCTTTTGCCCAGATTGTCGGCCATACTCCCGAAGAATTGAAACATCGGCAACAACTGGACATTCTCCACCCGGAAGATGTCAATCAACTGCTGGGGGCCAATGAGGCTTTGTTGGTGGGGAAAGTCTCTGTCAGCCAGCGCCAGATTCGCTACATCAATCGTTCCGGTCAGGTCGTCCATGTCCTGTTTCAGGCTACGCTTCTCAGCGATGAGGAAGGGCAGCCCACCCAGTTTCTCAACCAGGTGATCGACATCAGCGCCCGCGTCGAGGCAGAAATCGCCCTCAAAGAAAGTGAAGAACGCTTCCGCCAATCTTTTGAGTGGTCCCCGATTGCCAAGGCCATGACCCAGGTGGACGGCACCTATTTGCAGATCAACGCCGCCTTTACCGAAACCCTGGGCTACACCCTAGAGGATCTCAAGGGAAAAACCGTCCTCGACATCACCCATCCCGACGACATCGCCGTCACCTTGGAAAACAGTAACCGCCTGCTGGCCGGCGAGGTGCACCACTGCGAACAGGAACAGCGCTACATCCACAAGAACGGGCAAATCGTCTACGCCCTTCTCCGCATCACCCTGGTGCGCACCGCCCAAGGGGATCCCAGCTACTTTCTCAGCCAAATTTTGGACATTACCGAGCGCAAACAAGCGGAGGCGGCCCTGCGCCAAAGCGAGCTGAGCCTGCGGGGCATCTTCGAGCAGTCGGCCCTGGGCATTTCCATCGTCGATAGACAGGGCCGTTACCTCAAGGTAAACCCCGCCCTGGAAGAGATCTTGGGCTACAGCGCCGCCGAACTGACCCACATGAGTTTTTGCGACCTCACCCATCCGGAAGATATCGGCAAAGATTGGCAACTTTTCCAGGAGGTTTTGAACGGCCAACAAGATCACTACCACCTAGAAAAACGCTACATCCACCGCAGCGGCAAGGTGGTTTGGTGCCGCCTGGCGGTCTCGGCAGTGCGGGATCCCGAAGGCAAAAACCTCTTCGTTATTGGCATTTGCGAAGATATTACTGAAGAAAGACAGGCGAAGCTGCAGATCCAGGCTGCCCTTCAGGAAAAAGAGATTCTGCTGCGGGAGATTCACCACCGCGTCAAAAACAACCTACAAATCATCTCCAGCCTGCTGCGGCTCCAGGCGGATCAAATCAAAAGCCGCAAGTACGCCCGCGTTTTTAAGGATGCCGGCAGCCGCATTCAAGCGATGTCTTTGATCCACGAGGGCCTGTACCAATCCAACAATCTGGCCGCTGTGGATCTCAAGCAATACTTACACAATTTGATCTCCAACCTCTTTCACTCCTACGGAGTGAACCCCGAGAGCATTCGCGCCAGCATCCGCGCCGAAGGGATCCGCCTCAACCTCGACGATGCAGTTTTGTGTGGCCTGATCATCAACGAGCTGGTCACCAACAGCCTCAAGTATGCCTTCCCCAAAGGTCGCAGCGGGGAGATAGAGGTTTGTTTTAGCCAAACCCGCAAATATACTCAGTTGCGCGTCTCTGACAATGGCATCGGCTTGCCCCGCGATTTCGACTTCAAGGAAACTCAATCTCTGGGTTTACAACTGGTTGCAACCCTCACCGATCAGCTCCAGGGCAAGATAGAATTGAGAAACAAATCGGGTACCACTTTCATCATTACCTTTCCGAGGAGCCAGCCTTGAAGAAAGTTCCCATGCTTGCCAAAGGCAGCATTCTGGTTGTCGAAGACGAGAAGATCATCGCCAAGGATATCGCCAACGTCCTGAAAAAATTTGGCTATGCGGTGCCGGCCATCGCCTCCTCCGGCGAAGAAGCGATCCGACGGCTGGAAGAGATGTCGGTGGACTTAGTCTTGATGGATATCGTCTTGAAGGGGGATATCGACGGCATCGAAGCCGCCAAGCGGATCACCGAGCGCTTCAACATTCCGGTGGTGCATCTGACGGCCTACGCCGATGACGATACGCTCTCCCGCGTCAAAGAGACCCGGCCTTTCGGTTACATCATCAAGCCTTTCAAAGAGCGGGAACTTTACACCACCATTGAAATTGCCCTGCACAACCACCGGCAGAGCCTGGAGAGCCGCAAGCTGGAAGAGAAAAGAATCGAGGAACTGCGGCAAAAACTGCAGCAGTTGCAGCAGTTCACGGATGTGAAGGGCACTCTGTTCAAGAAGTTCTTGCAAGATCTGAGTGAGCCCCTCTCGAACCTCAGCTTTGCCCTGGGTCTGCTCAAGGATGCCGAGTCGGAGCAAAAGCGGGAACACTATCTGCGAGTGCTGGAGGATGAGTTGCGCCGTGAGCTGGAGCTAATCCATCAGACCTCTAACCTAGAAAATCTTCTGAACCTGGAAAACGTCGGCCTATTGAGCCAGTTCAGCCTGCTGCGGCCCAGTCCCAGTCGTCCGTTGGAACGGGAGGCACTGGCAACTGCAGCCACAGCCTCATTGCCCGTGCCCCCTCAAGAGCCGGCTGCCCAGGAGGCGGTTACGGTGCCGCGGGCGACGCTGCGCCCCCTCAACCAAACTCAGTTGGCGGAGCGGCTGGGGGTAGTGGTCTCCGCCATCACCTACTGGAAATTCAAAACCGGTTTTCCGGAGTGGAGCCGCAGCCGGGATCCCGACGGCATTTCTTGGCGCTATTCCCCCGATTCCAAGCGCTTTTCGCCTGTACCCTAGCCTAGGGCTGCACCACTTCCACCCGCACCGGCGCCAGCCCAGAGCGCACCATCCCCAGGGCCTCTGCCGCCCGCAGGGAAAGGTCGATAATCCGACCGGGGATGAAGGGGCCGCGATCGTTGATGCGCACGACGGCCTGGCGCCCGTTACTCAGGTTGGTGACCCGCACCTCGGTACCGAAGGGCAGAGTGGGGTGGGCAGCCGTCATCTCATGGCGGGTGGGGTGCAGGTCATACCAAGAGGCGATCCCTTCCTGCACAGGCCCAACGGTACGGACAGGGGCAGGTTTTGGTTGAGCGGCTGTTTCTGGCTTAGGGCCTACAACGGTGGCCTTGGCGGTGAGAGCAGCCGGTTGAGGTAGGGCCGGAGCCGAAATGGGGGGCGCATCCAGCAGCAGACGGCGCAGACGATTGGCAGCCAAAACCGCCGTATCCACCGGGCGTTGGTGATTTGGCAGCAGCACTCCCCCGTCGATGCGCAGCAATTCCTCGCCGTTGACCTGAACTGCGTAGAGGGGATCCCCGGATTGGGGCTCTGCCCAAGCCAGGGCGATGGTCGTGTCCTTCAGGGATCCCTGGGCCATTTGGTTGAGCCGGGCCACCAGGGTGCTGGCCCGCAGCAGCGGTGGTTCCAGCCCAGGCTGCTCGACAAAGCTGACAATAGGCAAATCCTTCACATAGACAGTGACCACCTGCCGACCGTCCATCTGGTAGTCGTAGAGGGTGGAGACAGGCTGGCTGGACGACTGCTGTTGTTCGCCGATCTTGAGGGTAGGTTCTTCTGCCGGCCGCGAAGGGATCGCCTGTCGAGATAGGAGGAGAGACTCCGAGTCCTGCGAGTGCAAGGTGCCGAGTTTGGCCGGCAGGGGGGCGTTGGGTTGGGAAGGGGAGATAAGGTCAGTTGCCGGGGAGAGCGAGTGGGCTTTGGGGGATGGCTGGGTTGCTCTGGCACTGGGAGATCCGCTGCGAGTTGAGGCTTGTGCCTGCGAGTTCGGGCTGCCCAACATGCCTGCCGGCAAGCTGAGAGCCGTAACACAGAGACAGCCGACTAAGCCCACTTGGCGGGCGGGAGCCAGTCCCTGTCCTAGCCGCTTCCAATTTCGCATGAGGCCGCGCTCCTCTCGAAACTCCTGTACAACATCCACTGCGACAGTAAAACAGAAGTTAATGTACCATAGGTTTCTAAGTTGACAAGCTTGCCCGGTCGAGGGCAAAAGCCTAAGTCCCGTCAGCACAAGGATTTTCGGCATCTTGGACTACCGCTCAGCAGGGGTTGACATCGATCTGGGCCGCGCCTTTGTCAAGGGGGTTCGGGAGCGCGTTGAACGAACTAAAGTCCCGTTTTCAGGTTCTTCAGGAACCTTGGGGGGCATTGGCGGCTTTGCCGGCCTGTTCGAGCTGCCGGCGGGCTACCGGGCACCGGTTTTGGTTGCCGGTACCGATGGGGTGGGCACCAAGCTGGAGATTGCCCAGCAGTGGGGGCAGCACCGCGGAGTGGGCATCGACCTGGTGGCCATGTGTGTCAACGATGTGCTGACGGTGGGAGCCAAGCCGCTGTTTTTCCTGGACTACGTGGCTACCGGCAAGCTGGAGCCGGAAGCTCTCTGGCAGGTGATCGACGGCATTCTGGAGGGCTGCCAAGAGGCCGGCTGCCAACTGCTGGGGGGAGAGACGGCGGAGATGCCGGGGTTTTATCCGCCCGGCAAGTACGACCTGGCGGGATTTTGTGTCGGGATTGTCGAGAGGGCGGACATTCTCGACGGCTCGCGGGTGCAGGCTGGGGATCGGCTGTGGGCTTTGCCCAGCAGCGGCCTGCACAGCAACGGCTTCAGCCTGGTGCGACGCATTGTGGCCGAGCGGGGCTGGCGCTGGGATCACCAGCCCTCTGGTTGGGATCGGCCTTTGGCAGAGGTGTTTCTCACCCCCACCCGCATCTACGTGCAGGCGGTGCAGAGGCTGCAAGCAGCAGGGATCCCCATCCACGGCATGGCCCACATCACCGGCGGCGGCATCCCGGAAAACTTGCCCCGCTGTTTGGCTCCTGACCAGGCGGCGCGACTAGAGCCCCACAGTTGGCCCATCCCACAGGAATTTCTCTGGCTGCAGGAGCAGGGCCAGGTGGAGACTTTGGAGATGTTCAACACCTTTAACCTGGGGGTGGGCTATGTGCTGGTGGTGCCCCCTGAGGCGGAAGATTTGCTGAGATCGCTGCTGCCGGAAGCCTTCCCTATTGGCGAGGTGGTGGCGCCCTGTCCTGGGGAGAGCCGAGTCTTGGGGTTGGAAGCGTGGGGATCCCTGGCCCCCTGAGCACCCCACCAAAAGGGGGGAGGAGATCCCGGTGCCGTTTGCTTATCCCCGCCGCCGCTGTGCTAAGTTTGCTGATGGCCTCAGCGCCGCCGCCTCTGTCGCTCCCCACCTCTGTTTGTTTCAAGACAGGGGCTGCTCGCTTTACACACCTACAGACTTAGGCTGTTGGCCAACTCACGCTGACCCTCTAGGTTAGGAGCCGCCGATGATAGGTTTATCCACTGCTCCTGCAACCACGGCTGCCATCGAAGTGGAGCATCTGAGCAAAACCTACGGCAGCTTTACGGCCATTCGCGATATCTCTTTCCAGGTCAACGCCGGCGAGATCATGGGATTTTTGGGCCCCAACGGCGCCGGCAAGACCACCTCCATGCGCATTTTGGCCGGGTATCTGCCCGCCAGCGAGGGGACGGCGCGGGTGGCCGGGTTTGATGTCCACGAAAACTCGATGGCGGTGCGGCAGCGCATCGGCTATTTGCCGGAAAACCCGCCCCTCTACCCCGATATGACCGTGGAGGCCTACCTGCACTTTGTCGCCCAGATCAAGCGGGTCAGCCCCGGCGACCGGCCTAGGCGGGTGGACGAGGTGATCCGCCGCTGCAGCCTGGAAGACAAGCGCCACACCTTGATCCGCAAGCTCTCCAAGGGGTACAAGCAGCGGGTGGGACTGGCCCAGGCTCTGGTGCACGACCCGCCGGTGATCATCCTGGACGAGCCCACGATTGGGCTGGATCCCAAGCAGATCATCGAGGTGCGCAACCTGATCAAGAGCTTGGCGGGAGAGCACACCATCATCCTCTCCACCCACATCTTGCCGGAGGTGAGCATGACCTGCGACCGGGTGGTGATCATCAACCGCGGCCAGGTGGCGGCCATCGGCACGCCCGCCGAGCTGACAGCCCAGCTTCAGGATCGGCAGCAGGCGAAGCTGGTGGTGGGCGCTCCTGAAGCAGCAGCCATTCGGTCGGCCCTGCAGCATTTGCCCCAGGTCGAAGTGGTGAGTTTGCAGCCCCTGGGATCCGATCCCCCTCGCTGGCAGGTGCAGCTTAAAAGCAACGCTGCTGCTGTTCGCGACGGCGGGACAGAGTCCTTAGGCTGGATCCCGGAGGTGGCCAGGGCCCTGGTGCAGGCGGGGATCGCCCTCTACGAGATCGGCCGTCCCCAGGCTTCTTTGGAAGAGATTTTCCTGCAGCTCACCACCCAAGAGGGATCTGAGGGCGCATTGGAGGAAGCAGCATGAACGGAGCAGTGGCCATTTTTCGTAAAGAACTGCGCGGCTACTTCACCTCCCCCATTGCTTATGTGGTGGCGGCGGTGTTCTGGGGGCTGGCGGGGTTTTTCTTCTTTAATATCTTGGTGCGGGTGATCAGCTTTTCCCAGCAGGTGGATCTCTTTGCCCAGTTTGGCCAAGAGAACCCCTTTGATGCCGCCACCATCCTGTCGCAGCAGTTTCTCAACCTCTTGGGCACGCTTTCCTTATTTTTATTGCCCATCTTTACCATGAGCTCCTACGCCGAGGAGCGGCGGCGGGGCACCATGGAGCTGCTGGCCACCTCCCCTATTACCAACTTGGAGGTGGCCCTGGGCAAGTGGCTGGCGGTCTGGGTGTTTTTTATGACGCTGCTGTTGCCGCCGCTGGTCTACCACGTGCTGGTGCTGAGCAGCGCCAACCCAGCAGTGGACTACCGCCTGACCTTGGTGGGCTATGTGGGACTTGCTCTGCTGGCGGGCAGTGTCATGGCCTTGGGGTTGTTCATCTCTTCCCTGACGGACAGCACCCTCATTGCCGCGGTGGCCACCTTTGGGCTAATCCTGCTGCTCTGGGTGATCGACGCGGCGGCTGGCCAAGAGAACAACTGGATTGCCGCTACCCTGAGGCATATTTCTTTGCTGCAGCAATATAGCAACTGGGTGCAAGGGATCCTCAGCAGCAGTAGCGTCGTCCTTTTCCTCAGCATCATCCTGCTGGGGCTGTTTGCCACGGTGCAATCGGTAGAAAGCCTGCGCTGGCAGCAGAGCTAAGGTTGTCTTGGGAGGTGTGCGGTGATAAAAGATTGGCGGGCGTTGGCAGATTGGGCGGGGATCGTCGGCCTTGGTGTGATTGCCATCGGCCTGCTGGTGGGATCCGCTCTCACCGGCTGGACGGCGGTGCCCCTCAGCTTGCTGGCAGTAGGCCTGGCCCTGGTGGTGGTGTGGGGTCTCACCCACCGGCAGGAAGTGAGCCTGTTCTTGGGGCTGCGCTCCACCCAGACCAACGCCAACATCCTGGTGGCGGTGGCGGCGATGGCCGTCATCCTGGTGCTGGTGAATGTGGTAGCGGTGCGCTACGACCTGCGCCTGGATCTCACCGAGGAGGGCCTGTTTACCCTGTCGCCTCAAACCCGGCAACTGGTGCAGGGATTGGCGCAACCCGTCAAAGTCTGGGTGGTTACCACGGCGCCGGATCCCAACCTGCGGGAACAACTGGAGCGCTACCGCCGCCTCAACCCCGAGCGCTTCCAGTTTGCGTTTGTCGATCCCAATCGGGATCCCCTCACCATTCAGCGGCTGCAGGTGACGCAAAACAACACCCTGGTGGTGGAGGCCGGAGAAAGCCGGCAGCAACTGCCGCAGCCCCCTGCCCCTGACCTGGAGAGCAAGCTGACCCCCGTCTTGTCTAAAGTGGTCAACCGCGGGGAGTTGCTGGCCTATTTCGTGCAAGGGCATGGGGAAGTGGGCCTAGAAGCGCGGGAAGGCACCCCAACGCTGGCTCAGGCGGTGGCAGCCCTCGGCCAGGAGGGCTATCGGGTGGAGCCTTTGAACCTGGTGCAGGCCGAGATCCCGGACAAGGCAGAGGTTTTGGTGTTGGCGGGGCCACAGCGGGCTCTCTTCCCCGGCGAGGTGGAGAAGCTGCAGGACTACCTGGCCAAAGGGGGGCGGCTGCTGCTGCTCATTGGGCCGCGGGTGGATGCCGGCTTGGATCCCTTGCTGGAGGAGTGGGGCGTAGTCCTGGGAGATGACATCCTTATCGAGGTGAGTAGCGTCAGCCAACTCCTGGGCACGGGGCCGGCAGTTGCCCTAGTTACCACCTACGGGGATCACCCCATCACCGCCCCCTTGGCCGAGCAGCGGCTGATGACCCTCTTTCCTCTGGCCCGTTCGGTGGAAACCCAAGCCCGCGAAGGGATCCAGGCCACACCCCTGCTGCGCACCGGCCCGCAGAGCTGGGGGGAGACCAGCCCCAACCTGGAAGCTGGCCCCGTGCAATTTGACCCAAATCAAGACAAGCCCGGCCCCCTGACCTTGGGCGTAGCCCTGACCCGGCAGGTGAAAGGCGATCAGAACAACTCAGAAGCCCAGGAGTCGCCGACCGAGGCCCGCCTGGTGGTGATCGGCAACGTCAACTTTGCCCTCGACGGCAACCTGAGGCAGCAGGGCAACCGCGATCTTTTCCTCAACACGGTTAACTGGCTCACCGAGCGAACTGAACAAATCTCCATTCGCCCCAAATCCATTACCGATCGCCGTCTCACCCTGACCGGCCAAAACTTCCGCTGGCTGGTGCTGGGATCGACGGTGCTCCTGCCGGTTGTGGCGTTGGGATCGGGAGCTGTGCTCTGGTGGCAAAGACGGTAGAGCCGAAGGAGGACAAGCATGTTCAAGCGCAGCACCTGGATTCTTTTGGGTTTGGCGGTGGCTGCTCTGCTGGGGTATTTCCTCTTCGATAACTTCCAGCAACTGCGGCAGCAGCAGCAGGCGGAGCGGGCGCGGCTCTTTCACTTTGCCCCCGACACCATTGCCCGCATTGAGCTCCGCCAAGAGGGGGAACCGGAGGAGATCCTTTTGGAGCGCGCCCCTCAAGAGGGATCCCGTTGGCGCATTATCCGTCCCATCCAGTCGGCGGCGCTGGACTTCCCGGTGGAGCAACTTCTTAACACCTTCTCCCGCCTCACGCCTCAAATCACGCTGGAAGGGGCCACCGACCTGGCCGCTTTTGGTCTTGATCAGCCGCGCCACCAGATCGCCCTCTTCCCCCAAGAAGGGGATCCCTACCGCCTGGACATCGGCAACGACAACTTCGACAGTTCCGGCTTCTACGCCCGGCCAGCAGGGGGAGAGGTGGTGCTCTTGGCCAGCGCCCAGAAGGGATCCCTGCTGCCTTCCCTTTTGGCTTTGCGGGACAAAACTCTGCTGCGCTTCGAGACGGCGGCAGTGAAGTCTCTGCAGGTGCAGTTGGCTGAGGCCGATCCAGAGGTTGTTCGTTTGCAGCGGCAAGAAGATACTTGGCAGATCGTCGAGCCCAGGGCGCTGCCTGCTGATGACCTCAACGTCGACCGTCTGCTCAATACGTTGTCTCGCCTGCAGGCGGTGGAGTTCCCGGCTGAAACCAAGGCGGAGCTGGCTCCTTATGGTCTGGAGAAGCCTTCTGCTCAGCTAACCGTTGAGCTCAAGGACGGCAAAACCCTGAGGGTGGCCTTGGGATCGGAAAAAGATGGTCAAGTCTATGTCATCACCTCGGAGCACCCGGCGGTGGCCGCCCTGCTCACCAGCACCGCCGACATTCTCCGCTCCGACTTCGAGGAGCTGCGGGATCACCGCCTTGCCCGCCTCAACCCCAACCAGGTGGGCCAAGTCATCCTGGAGTCTCAAGGGGAGCAGCTCACCCTCAACCCTCTGCCGCAGGAGAAGGGATCCCTGGAGCTGCGCTGGGACAATCCAGAGCGACCGGGCCAGCCGGTCAACCTCAGCTCTCTCTTCTCCAGCCTCAACGCCGCCCGCGCCAAGGAGTTCGTGCCGGAGACGGATCCCGACGCCCAAAAAGCCCTGGCCGAGCCGGATCTGAAGCTGACCTTTGAGCCCAAAACCGAGGACGGTCGGGATCCCTTGACGTTGAGCTTGACGTCTGCCGGTCTGCGCGCCTACGTACGAAGCAGCTATCAGCCGGACATTGCCGTCATCGACCTCAGCACCTTCAACAGCGTAGAAACCGAAGTGAATCGCTTGCTGGAGAGTGGGGCAGAATCCTCTGCGGGCTCCTAGGAAGGCGGTGGCCGGCGGGCCTTATCTCAGCCGGCAGAGGCGGTGGTTGTCTCTTCTTTGGCTGGCGCTGCTTTTTTGAGAGACTCGCCCTGGATCGTCAACACCGAGCAGGGGGCGCGGTGGAGCACGTAGTTGCTGACGCTGCCCAAAAACAGCTCGCTCAGGCCAGAATGGCCGCGGCGGCCTACCACAATCAAGTCCGCCGGCCAAGAGCGGGCCAGATCGCAGATGACCCGACCGGGGTTGCCGTAGTTGAGGCTGTACTCGGCGCGAACTCCCTGCTCAGCGGCTTTCTCCACCAGCGAGCGCAGATAGTCGATCTGGTTTTGCTCGAAGATGGCGCACTGCTCTCGATAAGACTGCCACAGCTCGGCGCTGATGGTGGAGCTGTAATCTACGCCTAGGATCATCGGCGGCTCCGGCGCACCGGGCTCTTCCTGAGACAAAACATGGAGGAGCATCATCTCGGCCTGCATGGCCTTGGCCAGTTGGACGGCCTTTTGAAACACTCCCTGGCTCAGCTCCGACCGATCCACCGCCACCAAAATCCTGCTGAACATACCGACTTCCTCCAAATGGCCAACAGATGGGCAAAAGACAAGGCTTGACTTCGGTTTCGACTCCAAGTTCCTCTTTTCTTTACCTCCATCTATCTGTGTTGTAGAAGATCTGGGCGAGAAAACCGCGGGCATCTCGGATGACTTGTCGGATTGGCAATGAAAGTTCAGAGATCTTGACACAGGTCAGAACCCATCGTCCTGAACCGCCCACTCCAGCACCGCCTGCAGCGCCTCGGCTTGCTCCTGCCAGACTTGGTCGAGGGGAGTGCCCCGCAGGAGTTCCAGCGTCAGGGTGGGGATCCGCCGTTCCTGCCCTGCCCAGGTGCCCAAAGAGCCGGGGGTGGGATAGCCAATGTCGTCGGTTACCGGCAGGCCATTGTGAGCAGCCATCACCTGGGCCAGCTCAAGGGCAGGGCCGTTGTAGTTCACGCAGGGATTGCTTTGGCAGGAGTGGGCAGAGAGGATAAACTGAGGCCGAATCTGGGCCAAACTCGCCAACAACGCCTGTGTCTCGGGCTCGGAGCCTGGTGCTGGCCCCGGCGGATAGCGAGCTTCCAAAGAGGCCGGGATCCAATCTTGCGTGGGCAGATTGCGGTTGAGATCCACGCCGTTGGCGTTGAGCCGTTGCCCCAGGGCACAGCCATCCGGGTTCAGGCGTGGGATCGCCCAAAGCGCTGCCCTGCCCTCCAAGGATCTCCATTTCCCAGAGGCCACATAGCGCTCGATCAGGGCATAGCCTTCTACCTCATCCCCGTGTACTCCCCCGACCAGCAGCAAGGAGCGGATCCCCTGGGTGAGCCGGCAAAGGTAAATGGGGCGCCCCTGCAGCGAGTAGCCGATAACTTGCGGGGATCCGGCGCCAAGTTCCGCAAACATGGGGGATCCCCGGCGCTGCTAGAACGGGATATCGTCCGGCTCCGGTGGGGAAGCCCCCTCTCCTTCCGAGGAGTCCACCGTTGCAAACTCACCCATCCCCGTCAGAGAGAGAACCTGGGCGGATCCCAGTTGGTGGACGCGACGCGCGGTGATCTCGGCCAGCTTTTCCTTACGCCCATCCCGCTCCACCACATTCATATGCAGTTGGCCCTCCACCGTGACCTGATCCCCCACGTGGCAAGTGTCCACCACCCTTTTGGCCAGTTCCCCAAAAGAAGAAACGCGCACCCGATAGGGTGGCTCATCCGGGCGCAGGCTGGGAAAGCCGATTACCAAGGACGTAACAGCCAAGTTATCGGGAGTGTAGCGTAGCTCCGGCTCGGACAGAACCTCGCCCATCAATACAATCGAGTTCATGACAGGGCCATTCAGGGGTCGAAGGGCAGATCCCAGCATTTCCATCATGCCCGCAGATGGGGATCCCGTCAAACCTAGCCGACGCGGAGGGTCATGTAGCGCAGCACGCTCTCGTTGATGCGCAGATTTTTCTCCCAGGCGGCCACCGCGCTCGGTTCAGCCGCATAGTTGAATTGGATGTACAGGCCCTCCTTGAACTTTTTCATCTCAAAGCCGGCAAAGCGGCGCTTGCCCCTATTGGTAATCTCCACCTGGGTCACCCCGTTCTCTCGCAGGAGCGCCTCCTGGCTGCTGAGCAGTTGTTCGAGGGGTTCATCCGACACATCGGGACGCACAATCAGCATCGTTTCGTAAGCGCGGGGCATGGAAGCGAGGTCTCCTTGACAATCCAGTTGTAGAGATGCAGTAAACTATCCTAACCTCTCCTTCTCACCGCCGAAAAGGCCGTGGCCCAACCCCCACATCCCCTGGTTGCAGCAGCAAGGGGATCCGTTGTTCGATACAATGAGGGTTGCTTCATTGGCCGCCGGTTGGCCTGGCCAAGACACGCTGAATCGAGAGTTGGGATTCCAAGCATGAGCGCAGACGAAGTTTACAGCCGTGTTCGCAAGATCGTGTCCGATCAACTGGGCGTAGAGGACGACAAAGTGACTCCGGAAGCCAATTTCCAGAACGACCTGGGAGCCGACAGCCTCGACACGGTGGAGCTGGTCATGGCTTTTGAAGAGGAGTTCGACCTAGAGATCCCCGATGAAGATGCGGAAGGGATTGCTACGGTGCAAGATGCTGTTAACTACATTCTCTCGAAGAAAGCTGCCTAACCTGCCCCCATACCTCTGGGCTGATACCAGACGATGGCTACCCTGGATCCCGCCACTGCTCTCAGGCCGACCCGCCGCGTTGTGATTACGGGGCTGGGCGCCGTTACCCCCATCGGCAACTCCCCTGCCGAATTTTGGCAGAGCTTGCTGGCAGGGCGCTCCGGCATTGGTCCGATCACCCATTTCGATGCCTCCCGCCACGAGTGCCGTATTGCCGGGGAGGTGAAGGGATTTGATCCCCTCGACTATTTGGAGCGCAAGGATGCCAAGCGTACCGATCGCTTTGTCCATCTGGCCTTGGCCGCCACCCAACAGGCGCTGGAGGACGCCCAGTTTCGCATCACCGATCTCAACGCCGAGCAGGTGGGAGTGATTTTGGGTACCGGCATCGGCGGCATCCGGGTTTTGGAGGAGCAGCAGACTATCTACTTGCACAAGGGGCCGGATCGCTGCAGCCCGTTCATGGTACCGATGATGATTGCCAACATGGCCGCGGGACACGTGGCCATTCACTTTGGCGCCAAAGGCCCCAATTCCTGTACGGTTACGGCCTGTGCTTCCGGCTCCAATGCCATTGGCGATGCCTTTCGGCTTATCCAAAGGGGAGAAGTGCAGGTGGCGATTACGGGCGGCACGGAAGCAGCGGTCACCCCTTTGTCGATGGCGGGATTTAGCGCCATGAAGGCCCTTTCCACCCGCAACGACGCCCCCGAACAAGCCTGCCGGCCCTTTGACCGGGATCGGGATGGTTTTGTCATGGGAGAGGGGGCCGGGATCCTGTTGCTGGAAGAATTGGAGCACGCCCGCGCCCGCGGTGCCAAGATCTACGCCGAGATAGTGGGCTACGGTCTCACGTGCGATGCCCATCACATGACCAACCCTGCCCCCGGCGGCGAGGGGGCAGCCCGGGCGATGCGGTTGGCCCTCAAGGACGCCGGGATCCAGCCTCAACAAGTTCAATACATCAACGCCCACGCCACCAGCACCCCTGTGGGGGATATCGCTGAAGTCCAGGCCATCCAGTCGGTCTTCGGGGAGCATGCCCCCCGCTTGGCCATCAGCGCCACCAAATCCATGACCGGCCACCTGTTGGGGGGAGCAGGTGGCATTGCCACAGTAGCCACAGCTCTGGCCATCCACCACGGCTGGGTTCCCCCCACCCTCAACTTGGACAACCCCGATCCAGAGTGCGCGGGGCTGGATTTTGTGCCCCACAAGGGGCGGCCGATGGCCATCGAGTCTGCTTTGGTCAATGCCTTCGGATTTGGCGGGCACAACGTCACTCTAGCCTTGCGCCGCTACTCTCCCGATTGAAGAGCTCGGTCTATGTCTTCTCCCGAAAGTGTGTCGCCGTCGGTTCGTCAGCAGGCCTTGGCCGCTTTGACGGCAGAGCTGGCGCAGCAAGGCCACCCGCCCGAATATGCTCAGCACATGGCGGCGGCGGTTATTTTTCAAGCCGATTTGGATCTCTGTGCAGCCCAACTGGCGCGGGTGCTCAGTTGGCTGAAGCAAAGCCATCCTGAGCTTTATCCAGAGGCGGTGCAATTGGTGGACACTACCCGCGAGGAGTTTGAGCGTCGCGTTCAAAACGGATAGACAAGCCGCAAACGCTGCAGCGCCGCCATGGGGGAGTAGGTCAACGAGTTTTGATGGAGTGGAGATCCGGCAGCCGAGCTGCGGTTGTGGGCAGAAGGTGATGGGGCCTGTATGGCGCTGCAAGGGGTGATCCTGAACTGGAGTGGGGTGGTGGCCGATGACGAGGGTCTGCACCTGCAGGCCATCAACCAACTGCTGGTGGAAGAGAACCTGCGCCCCTGGACTGTTGTTGCTACGCAACGCTGGCCCCAGTCGGGATCCCAGCGGGAGCTTTACCGGCTGCACTACCTGGGCCGACCGGATCGCGAGCGACTGCCGGCTTTGTGGGGAGAGCAGGGGCGGGTGCTCAACCCCAAACAACTGGAAGAGCTGCTAAAACGCAAGGCCCTGTACTACCAACAAGCTTTAGAGGGGCACACGGAATGGTCTCTCATTCCCGGCTTGGCGGAAACCCTGGAGACACTGGAGCGGCTGCAACTGAAGGTCGGCCTGCTGTGTGGCCAATCGACAGCCGAGCTCAGTGCTTTTCTGGAGCGTTTCCAGTCGCGTTGCCCGGCCCTGACTCGGCTGGCCGGCTCCTACCGCGTGACAGGGGATGAGGCCCCAGGGCAGCGCCACCGTTTGCTTTTGCAGCGGATGGAGCTGTCTGCTCAGGCGTGTTTGAGCATTGAGGCCACCTATCCCGGCATCCAGTCAGCCCGTTCGGCAGGGATCCCGGTGCTGGCTTTGGCCACCTTCTTTCCTCTGCACCTGTTGCAGCGGCGGGCCAATTGGGCGGCAGATGGCTATCACCAGGTGGAGTGGGATCGCATCCGGAACTGGTTTGCCGGCAGGCAAGACCGTCCTTCAACCCCGGCTGGCGGGGCCAGTTCCTGCAAAAGCTCTCAGGGATCCCCCGCAGGCAAGATCAGCATGCCATCCCCAAAGGAATAAAAGCGATATCCCTGGTCGATGGCCTCTTGGTAGAGATCCAGCAGCCTTTGCCGCCCGATCAGCGCAGCCACCAGCATCATCAGGCTGGAGCGGGGCAGATGAAAATTGGTGATCAGGCCCTGAACCACCCGCCAGGAGTAGCCGGGGTAGATGAACAGATCGCTCTTCCCCTGCCAGGGCTGCAGAGCGCCAGAGGCTGCTGCCGTTTCCAAAGAGCGCACCACGGTGGTTCCCACCGCGATGATCCGCCCTCCTCGGGCCTGGGTTTCTTGGATGGCGGCCACCGTCTCTGCCGACACCTTGAGCCACTCGCTGTGCAAGCGATGCTCGGTCACCCGCTCCGCTTCTACCGGGCGGAAGGTACCCAGGCCGATGTTCAGGGTGATGTAGGCGATTTGGATCCCTTTCTGGGCCAACCTCTGCAGCAGCTCCTGGGTAAAATGTAGACCTGCTGTGGGGGCGGCCACCGAGCCGGGATGTTTGGCCCAGAGGGTTTGGTAATCTCCTGGGCGAACCTGGGCTGAGCCCGCAGCTCTGATGTAAGGAGGAAGCGGGATCCGGCCCACCTGCTCCAGGATTGCCTCAAAAGGCCGCGCCCCCTCCCACTCAAACTGCACAACTCGCCCGCCGGTCTCAGGATCCAAAGCCAAAACGGTGGCCCTCAGCCCAGCGGGGGATCCTTCCTTGCTCCAAAAACGAATCCGATCCCCCACCTTGACCCGTTTGCCCGGCCTGACCAAAACCCGCCACCCCACCCGGTCAGGCAGAGGCTGCGCAACGGTCGGGATCCCTTCCAACTGAGGCTCCAGCAGCAACACTTCGACCCGCGCCCCGGAGGGCTCCTTAGCCCCGAACAGGCGGGCCGGGATCACCTTGGTATCGTTGAGAACCAGCAGATCCCCCTGCCGCAGGTAATCGGGCAGGTCGCAGAAGCGGCGATGCTCGTGCCGATCCGGGTACACCACCAGCATTCGCGCCTGATCCCTGGGCTCCGCCGGCGTTTGCGCGATCCGGTCGGGAGGAAGGGTGTAATCGTAGGCAGCGGTGAGCAGATCCGGATCAGGCTTTCTGTCGCCGGCGCCAAGCGGCAGCTCGACCTTGTTGGGGGAAGCGGACGCAGAAAAGTCGGGCATGGAGATGGATCGAAAACGAGATCCAACAGGATTGGGGATCACCAACCGGAAGCCTCCACCCTTTAGGAGAAGGGAGGCGTGTGAACGACTCCCGACACTCATCTTCGTTGAGTAAACGCAACTTAGATAGAGTATGGGCTTCACGCTTCACAGACTTGTTTGTACAGAGGTCTCAGCGTGCGGCCACCGTGCGACCCACGGCGGGAACCTCTCCAGAGATTTAACTTGTTCTCCTCAATTGTAGGACGAACGGCTTTCATCCCGACACTGATTGGCTCTTGAGTCAACACAATTCACCAATACAGTGCGGGGCTTCCCGCCGATTAAGCTAAACCTTGGCCACCACCACCTGCTGGGGCTGATCCTGATACTTGCCGGCGCGGTCGGCGTAGGTCACCTGGCAGGGATCCCCTTCCAGAAACAGAAGCTGTACCACCCCTTCGTTGGCGTACACACGGCAGTCGGCGCTGGAGGCATTGGAAAACTCCAGGGTGAGATAGCCCCGCCACCCTGCTTCAGCCGGCGTCAGGTTGGCAATTAGGCCCACCCTAGCATAGGAAGATTTGCCAATGCAGATCACGGTGATGTTATCCGGGACTTGCAGCCGCTCCAAAGACACGCCCAACCCGTAGGAATGGGCCGGGATGATAAAGTAATCCCCCATCTCGTCGTGGTGCAGCTCCACCGCTTCCAGGTTCTTGGGGTTAAACCGCTTGGGATCCACCACCGTACCGGGCACATGGCGAAAGATCTTGAACTCCACCGGCGACAGGCGGATGTCGTAGCCATAAGAGGACAGGCCATAACTCAAAACAGGTCGAGACTCAACGGCCCTCACCAGCTCAGGACAGAACGGCTCGATCATCCCTTGCCGCGCTTGCTCGCAGATCCAGCGGTCGTTTTTCAGCATGGCTGCAGCAGGCTCCCTGGAAAGCTAGGGGACTTGAGGAGGATCGGGAGGACAAGCAACGTTCGCATCAGCAGCACGGATCCCTGCACGTAGGCGCAATTGCGTGATCAAGTCGGCCCGCTCCAGAAGGGAGTCCGGCATCTCCGGCCCGGTGATCACCATGTCCATCCAGGCCGGACGCTGATCGATCAAATCCAGCACCTGCGCCTCCGGGATCAGGCCCAACTTCACGGCCAAGCTCAGCTCATCCAACACCACCAAGTCGTAGCGGCCACTCCTGACGGCCTCCTGAGTAAATTGCCACAGCTCATCCAGAGCCACCCGCTCCTCGGGCTCCAGATGAGGCGTATCGATGCAGCGGTGCAGACGACAACGAACCCACTCTAAGGATCGCCCCAGGGAGAGGCGATTTTCCGGCCCCTGGTTGATCCCGCCCTTGAGAAATTGCACGATCAACACCCGCGTCCCCTGGCCGGCCAGCCGCAGCGCCTGAGCCATGACGGGTGTAAACATGCCCCGGCTGGGGTGGGTGTAGAGCTGCAGGGATCCCTGGGGGATCAACTGGGTGGAGAAGGCTCCATCCCTCTGCAGGAAACGGTCGTGAGCGGCAGGCTGCTTGACCCGGGCCGCAGGAACAGCATCCTTGGGGGAGGGCATAGGATTCGGAGAGGCAGTGCAAACCACGGCTTGATCTCGCAAGTGGGTTAAGGAACTAGGCCCTAGGTTCACAGGGCCTACAAGTGGTGGAGAGCGTCGGCTATGGATTCCATGAAACACCACCTGTGCGTATCCGTCAACGAGTTGGTTCTGCTTCTGGCCGGCATACAAATCCTCTCAAATAGAGTGACAGAAAACACAATCCTTGCCCATCTTAGCTTTTTGGCACAAGAGGCAGGAGCCCAAAAGAAAAGCTTTTGAACAAAATCTTAATTAACGTTCAAGTCCAAACAAAAATCTGAGTGTAGAGGTATTTTACTTAAGCACAAAAGTATCTTATAAAAATGCAAGCAAGGAATCAATGTTTTCCGAATAAGATGAGCTCTTGCAAACAGGAATACCGATATCGGCGGCCTGGCCACCAGATGGCGGCGAAGCTCTGCTCATCTCAAAAGCCTTGCCCAGCGGGGGATCTATTCGGCTAGGAGCTGGAGAGCCCCCCATGTTGTCTCGACTTCACTTTGGAAAAAGTGTGACTGCAAGTCCAAAAACTTAAACTTAATTTCTGACTTCGAAAGCGACGAAATACAAATCCATTAATTGCCTTCATCAAAAACAACTTATCAACGATATTTTTTGAGAAGGGACGCAAAGAATTATGTAACCTCTATATCCTGGAACTATTTTTCGCCAAGTTATCTCTTCAATTATTTTTCTGGTCGATCTCAAGGCTAATTTTCTGTTCTCAGTTTAATCTCTATTTCTATCACGAGAAATAAGCATTGAACATTCAGTTTGGATCCCACTTAAGGCTAACCTATACAAGCTCTAGAGCCTTGGGTTCTGAGATTGGCGGGATCCCGTTGTGCAACTGGAGCCAAGTCTTTTCTCTGGCGTGAATAGCCCGAACGACCGTGGAGATGGGCACCGCTGTTTTCGGTAACAAGAACCCTTACCCTCTATGTCAGAAAGTATGTCAACGACTTGAACTGGGGAAAAACCCTAGGCCGTTGTGAACTCGGGGTGTGCGTTGTTCTGGGTGTCGGTGTTGCAAATTGACGGTTTCTCCCCCCAGCACCAAGGTGGAAGCATTGCCCCCATCCAAGTTCAGGGCATGGCGACAGCCCAATTGCTGCATCAACTGCGCCATCTCCAGCAGGGTGAGCCCTTGGTTTTCCTGGGCATTGCCGGCGGTCACCCACAGCAAATGTCCGTTGTCCAGTTGACCGACGGCACTGCGGGCAGCCCGTTGGCGGCGGAAAAGGGGTTGAAATCCCTCTAATTGGGCATCCAGAACCACTTGGCCGTCCAAGAGCAAGAGCGGCCCTGCCCCTAGCATGTGGGGGTAGGCAGCCAGCTCTGGCGGATCCACAGTCCAGCTCAACTTGAGGCGATCCCCCGCGATCAGTTTGCCGGCTTCCAGGGCACCTTCCAGACCCCGCGCTGCCAATACGTAGCCGTTGGGCGGGATCGGCACCGTCAAACTACCGGCCAGGCCTGCCGGCAGAATGTCTTGCACCTGATCCTGCCGCACCATCAGGAGCATTTCACCATCCGTTTGGGTGGTGTAGGTGGATCCCCAATCAGGGGTGTACTGGGCAACCCCGGGCAGGATGTAGCCACTGTTGATGCCCACCACCGGGATCCGATCCCCAAGGTCGTTGCGCAGCTCTGCCTGCATCTGCAAACGGGCAAAGCGCACGGATTGCCCTGTCGTCCCATCCGACCAAGCGATGACCCCACGGCCTAAGATGGGGCTGGAGATCCAGCGGCCATCCCGACGAATGGCTCCCAGCGGCTGGCGGGTGTTGCGATTGAAAAAACCGCCGTTGATGGCCGCCACAGCTCCCTGTTGAGGGCCAAAGGAAGACAGCTCTCCCAGACCCACCAAACTGGCAGGATTGGCCCAGATGGGGCGCAGTTGGCCCGCTGTAAGGGAAATGACCACGATGGCAACCGGGATCCGATCGTCCCCAATCCAGACTTCCTCTTGGTACAAAGGGATCCCTTGCACCACCCGCACAGGCTGCCGGTCGAGGAGCGTCTGGGCAGGGGCAACCGGGCTGTTGAGCAGGAGGAGAGTCGCTCCCACAGCGGCCAAGGTTTTAGGCAAAGCAACCCTCTTCACCAGCCCCTCTCGTTGCTGCTCTAGCCTCTTGGAGCTAAGTCGCTTCAAACAAGATTAAGACACTTTGCCACTCACCTGAGCGCTCCAGGCTGCTATAGGCGACCACCCCCGGCCCCTCTCCCAGAGGCACCCAAGCGCTTCGCGCCGCTCACGCGACCACCCCCGGCCCCTCTCCCTGAGCGTCCCTCACCCCCAACCCCTCTTTCTGAGGCCCTCACCCCCAACCCCTCTCCCTCAGGGAGAGGGGAGTTAGGGTGGTGCGTTCGCGACAGCGTTGCGTAGCAATAACAACGTAGAGAAACGTTTTTTTGCTATTTGATTTTGCTATTTGATCAATGACTACTCCTCCAGCCGACGACACTTGTGGTAGCCCCTATCCGCCGGCGGCAAAGGTGGCCATCAAAATTAAAGAGAGCAAAATGCCCGGAAAGAGCAGCAGCACCAAGGTTAAAAACTCAGAAAGGCTCATGACAGCACAAAGAACAACAACCGAGGGCACCAGTCCCCAACCTAGCGATTCTGGCAGCCCTTCCCATCCTCCCTTTGGGATCCCTTAACAGTTGCCGTCGATGGCCGACCCCTGAGGCTTTTCCCCTTCTGCCGGCGATATCCTGGCAAAGGGAAAGTCTTCTTCAAGCGCTCCGATGGGCATCCAAGGCAGGCGTATTGCCGTCGAACCTGGGGATCTGCGTCCTTGGCTGCAAGAGGCCGTTTTGGCAGGGGGTGGTGAGCTGGTGCCGTTGGCCGAAGCGGAGGCGCTGGTGTGGGCAGATGCCTTTGACGTGCCCAAGCTCAAGCAGTGTCTTGCCGAAGGAAAGGGGATCCGCTGGGTGCAGTTGCCCTGGGCAGGGGTGGAACCTTTTGCCCAGGCAGGGGTTTTGGATCCCGCCTATGTGTGGACCTGCGGTAAGGGGGTGTACGCTCAGGCGGTGGCCGAACATGCCCTGGCCCTCACCTTGGCCGGCCTGCGGGATCTGAAAAGCCGTGCTTTGGCTCAGACTTGGCAGGCGGGATCCGGCACCAGCCTCTGGGGCAGCCGCGTGGTCATCTTTGGGGCGGGGGGCATTGCCCAGGCGCTGATCCAGTTGTTACAGCCCTTCCGCTGTTCCATTGACGTGGTGCGGCGCAGGGCGGATCCCTTGCCAGGAGCCAGCCGGCTGGTGACGCTGGCAGAACGGCAGGCGGTGCTAGCAGGGGCGGATGTGGTGATCCTGGCCTTGGCCCTCACCCCGGAAACAGAGGGGATCATCGCCCGGCGGGAGCTGGAGCAGATGGGATCCCAGTGTTGGCTGGTGAATGTGGCAAGAGGCAAACACATCGTGACCCCCGACTTGGTGGCCGCTCTGCAACAGGGGGTGATTCGCGGGGCCGCCTTGGATGTCACGGATCCTGAGCCCTTGCCGGCTGGGCATCCCCTCTGGAGCTTGCCCAATTGCCTCATTACCCCCCACACAGCCATTACCGACGCCATGATTGTTCCTGCCCTCTCCGAGCGGGTGCGGGAAAATGTGCGCCGCTTTCGGCTGGGGGAACCTTTGCTGGGGGTGGTGGATCCGGTTTTGGGCTATTGAGCCCTCACCCCTTGGGAGAGGGGAGCTAGGACTCGCGGGGGGCCATCTCTTGCACGCGAGCGGCAATGGCCTCGGCCATCTCTTGCGTGCCGACGGGATCCCCTTGCGCCAGGTCATAGGTGACGTATTTGCCTTCGGCAATGACCGACTGCACTGCCGCTTCTACCCTCGCGGCGGCTTCCCGCTCGCCCAGGTAGCGCAGCATCATGGCCCCGGAGAGGATAAGGGCAGAGGGGTTGACCTTGTTTTGGCCGGCATACTTGGGCGCCGAGCCGTGGATGGCCTCAAAAACCGCAATGCCATCCCCGATGTTGGCCCCTGGCGCCACCCCCAGCCCGCCGATCATGCCGGCGCACAGATCCGAGATGATGTCCCCGTAGAGGTTGGTGAGCACCAGCACATCGTAGAGCTGCGGCTTCTGCATCAGTTGCATGCACATGTTGTCCACGATGCGATCTTCAAACTCGATGTCGGGGTACTCCTGGGCCACCTCCCGCGCCACCTGTAAAAACAGGCCGTCGGTGAACTTCATGATGTTGGCTTTGTGGACGGCAGTTACCTTTTTGCGGCCGTTTTGGCGGGCGTATTCGAAGGCAAACTTGACAATGCGGCGGCTGCCGAAGTCTGAGATGGGCTTGATGCCGATGGCGGATCCCTCGCGGATGGGTTTGCCGGAAAGGCGCATCATGGCTTCCCGCGCTTGGATGGCTGCCGGTGTGCCCTGCTCAAACTCGATCCCGGCGTAGAGATCTTCGGTGTTTTCCCGCACCACCACCAGGTCAATGTCTTGAAAGGGGCTTTTGATCCCCGGGATGGACTTGGCCGGGCGCAGGTTGGCGTAGAGATCCAGCTCTTTGCGGATGGCCACATTCACCGAGCGAAAGCCGGTGCCTACGGGAGTGCCGATGGGCCCTTTGATGGCCAGCTTGGTCTCTCGGATCGACTCCAATACGTGGGGCGGTAAGGGGGTGCCGTATTTCTCGATCACCTCCACCCCTGCCTCTACCGGGATCCATTCCAACCCAACCCCGGTAGCCTCCAAAACCGTGGTCATCGCCTTGGTCACTTCCGGGCCGATGCCATCCCCAGGAATCAAAGTCACACGATAGGCCACCGATGCTTCTCCTCGCAGCGTGAAAACTCCGTCTTGCCGGCGGATCCCCCCATAGATAGGTCAGATAACCGGGGATCCCCTAGGCTTCAATGACTATAGAACAGGTTGAGAGCGAAAATGCTGCATCCGCTACCTTGTCAATGGGCGGGGCCGGGGACGAAATTAGGGAGTCGGGGGCAAGGGAATCCGCAGCTCCACGACCGTGCCACTGCCGAAGCGGCGGTTACGCCAGGCAATGGCGGCCCCGATCAACTCGGCTCGGTAGTGCATGTTGAGCAGCCCATGTCCATGGCCAGGCATGGGATCCGCCCCACCCTTGGACTCCGGCATACCGCAGCCATCGTCGATGATCTTCAGCTCCAAGTGGGTGCAGAGAGCCTGAGTATCCTGCCGGGGCTGAATGATGAGATCGATGCGCCGTGCCCCTGCATGTTTGACGATGTTGTTGAGGGCCTCCTGCACGATGCGGAAAATGTTGCTCTGGCAGGCGGGGCTGAGGCGGGAGAGCAGGCCATCGGCTTGGTTGTCGAAACGGGTGAGGAGGGGATGCGGGGATCGCTGGGCGGCCCGTTCCAGGAGGCTGCGCAGGGCCGGGCCCAGGTTAAAGGCCCGCATGGCCGTCGGCTGTAAATCTTCCACGATCCCCCGCAACTCGGCCATGGTTTCCCTCAGTTGGGCGCTCATGGCCTGCAACTGGGTCTGGACAGCGGGGCCAACGGCTGGATCCCCAGAGAGCTCCTGAATCTGGCGAGATAAAGCTCCCAGATCCGCCAAGGTTTGGTCGTGGAGATCGGCGGCCAAGCGACGACTTTCCGCCTCTCGCCCCTCGGTTAGACCCCGCAAAGCTGCTGCTGTCGCCTCCTGACGGCGAACTTGCTCGTAGAAGGAGGCCCGCTGCAAGGCCACTGCCGTAATGTCCGCCAGCGCGTTCACCAAGTCCGCGTCTCCGGGAGCAAGTCCGACGGCATCGGCGGTTTTGCCGGGCTCAACCGACGGCATGAACGCACAGAGCACCCCGGCCACCTGGCGAGCATCGGTGACTATCGGCACAGCCAGCAGGGAGCGGATGCCGTTCTGGAGCAGACTTTGGCGTGTGTGGGCAGGCAGCGGGAAGGTGTGGACATCGGCAATCAGCAATGTGTCTAGCTGGCGGTAGCAATTGGCCCAGATGAGCTGGCCCAGCTCAGGGGGCAGAGTCTGTCCCACCTGGGAAGGGATCCCCGGCTGACGACGATACTCCTGGTGAATGGCCAGGGGCTCTGGGGGAGAAGCAGATGAAGGCTGCGGAGTTGCAGGGGGCGCGATAAAATCGCAGCGATCCACCTGCAAAGCCTCTGCCATACCCTCGAGGGCAATCTGCACCACCTGCTGGGGATCATAGGTGCCGCTGAGGCGCTGGGCGAGCTGGCGCAACAGGCTTTCCCGCTGAGCCGAGATGCGGGTCTGCTCGTACAGTTGCGCCTGCTTGAGGGCGATCCCTGCCTGCTCGGCCACGGCTTCCGCCAACTCCAGATCCTCCGGCTGCCAAGGAGAAGGGATCCGGGAGCCGCGCAGCAGGGCAATCCCCCCCAACAGCTCCTGCTGCCGCTGCGGATGGTCATACAAAGGTACCCACAACAGCCCACTTCCCTGCCGCTGCGGCTGCAAGTCATCCGGCACCACCACCGGCTCCTTCAAGGTGGCCAACAGACCGGCTGCCCAGCGCAACCTGGCCTGAAGAATTGTCTCCGAGAGTTCTGGGGATCCCATCAGCAGGGCATCCAACGAGGACTCCGTGCCGCTCACGAGAACGGACGGATTAAGCTGCGGCGCATAGAGGCCCACGGGGCACAGCAGCTCCTGCTCCGGCTGCCAAAGGGCCAAGATACACACATCCGCCTGAAAAGCCGCCCCGATCTGCTGGGTGATCGCGTGGAAGAGAGTGGTGGGATCCAGGCTGGAGCGAATCGCCGCTGTGATCGAGTGCAACAGCGCCAGCCGTTCCGTCTGCTGATGGGCATGCTCGAACAAGCTGGAACGGGTCAGGGCAATCGCCAGTTGATAGGCCACCGAGCGCAACAGGTCGATCTCCTCCGGCTGCCAAGGATGGGGTGTAGTGATGCATACCCCCAGTAACCCGATCATCCCCCCCTGCACACCGGGCCGTCCTCTATAGGGATCCCTCCCGCCGATCTCCGCTCCCACCGACTGCACCGGGATCAGCACCGCCGAGCGAGCTTGTAGCGCCTGGAAGGCAGCCAGCCCCGCCGGCGGCAGGAGATCTCCATCCGGCGGCAGAGGCAGGGCGATTTGCACCACCTGCCCCGCCCGCAAGCGCTCGCAAAGCGAGCCAAAGTCTTGGATCCGGTACACCTCTCGTAGGCAAGGGGCTAGTCCAGGGCTCAGGGCTTCGTGGGTGACCTGAACCGTCTGCTGGTCCGGGTTGAGACTGTAAAAACAGCAGCGGCTCAGCCCCTGCACGCCTTTCGGGAGAAAGGCCTGTTGTAGCTCCCTCAGGGCAGTGCTGACGATTTGATCCCACTGCAAAAAGCGGTGAACAGTGCTGGTGATGCGGTTGAGCAACGCCTCCCGCACCGCCTGCCGACGGCTGCGCTCCAGCAGTTTGGCATTGATGATGGCGCTGGCCGTATAGGAGCAGAGGAACTTTACCACCTCCACAAAGCTGGCCTGCAGAGGGATCCGGCTCAGCAGGGCCAAAGCGCCCAGCCGCTCCTCCCCGCGGTTAATGGGGTGGGCGACAAAGCCCCGCAGGCCATTAGCCCTCACCCACTCCGGGGCAGGCATCCAGGCTTCTTGATCCGGGTTGTTGCTCAAGAGGGGCAACCCTTGCTGGGCCACACGCCCCATAGGGCTGTCATCGGGGTAGATCCGCTCAATTTGATCATGGGCAGGGCTGACCAGGCCGGCATGGGCCACCGACTGAAAGCAGCCCTCCTGCGGGTCGAAAAACCAAAGGCGGGCGGAGGCCACGCCCAAGCGGCTCACCATCTGCTGCACCAGGGTCTGGGCCAACCTGCGCAAGCCCTGCTCCAGCACCTCCGGCTCTGCCGCTTCTGAGGATCCCTGGGAAGAGAGAAGCACCAGTTCCTGGACGATTTGGTTGGCAGCTTGGAGCTGGATCAACAACGAGGAATCTGGATCGACACAAGCCTGCAAAGGCATAGCAGCAAGCAATCAAAAACTTGAGCAAACTCAAAACTTCAGTCAGGCAACCAACTTCTGCACCGCCTCCAGCCGCCCCAAAGCCCAGCCCCGCCGCTGCAGCAGCGCAAAAGAGGCCATCAAATCCGGCCCCTGCAGATCCCCTGTCAGGGCGGCCCGCAAGCTTTTCATCAGCAAGCCCTTTTTCATGCCCTGACTTTTGGTTACTTGCTCCACCAGCGGCTTCAGGCTGTCTGCGGCAACGGGCTGGGGCAACTCGGCAGCGGCCAACGTGGCCGCCGTGGCCGCCATGGCTTCCGCCACCCCCGGCAGGCGCAACTGTTCCAAAGCTGGCAAGGTATAGCTAAGGGGCTCTTGAAACAAAAAGCGGCTGAGGGGAGGGGCCTCGGTCAGGCGGTCGATGCCCTCGGCAACGAGGCGAGCCACATCCTCCAGCCAACCGGGATCCGGCACGGATCCCAGGTCAAACCCCGCCGCCTGCCAAAAGGGCGTCAGCCGCTCCACCAATTCTGCCGGCGAGAGCTGCTTGATGTACTGGCTGTTGATCCAGTTGAGCTTGTCCCAATCGAAGCGAGCAGCGGCCCGGTTGACCCGGTCGAAGTCAAACTGTGTAGCTGCCTTTTCCAACAAGAAAAGCTCTTCCCCATCTGGGGGCGACCAACTGAGCAAAGCCAAGTAGTTTTTGAGGGCCTCCGGCAAAAAGCCCATTTGCTGAAACTCGGTTACCGAGGTCGCCCCATCCCGCTTGGAGAGCTTCTTCCCTTCTGGGTTGAGGATGAGGGGGGAATGGGCAAATTGCGGCGGTTCATGCCCCAGAGCGCGGTAGAGCAAGATCTGTTTGGGTGTGTTGCCGATGTGGTCTTCGCCGCGGATGACGTGGGTAATGCCCATGTCGATGTCGTCCACCACCACCGCCAAGTTGTAGAGAGGATAGCCATCCGCCCGCGCGATCACCATATCCCCCCCCAAGTCCTGGGTGTTCCAGGTGATGGGGCCGCGGATGAGATCCACCCAGGACACCTCCAGGGGCTCCTCGATCTTGAAGCGGATCACCGGCTGCCGGCCCTCGGCTTCGTAGTCGCGGCGCTGTTCCTCGGTGAGAAAGCGGTGGCGGTTGTCGTAGCGAGGGGCTTTGCCGGCGGCCTTTTGGGCGGCGCGCATTGCTTCCAGCTCCGCCTCGCTGACGTAGCAGCGGTAGGCCAGCCCCCGTTCCAAAAGCTGCTGCACCACCGCTTGGTAGCGGGCGATGCGGTTGGATTGGTAGATGGGCCCTTCGTCCCAGTCCAGCCCCAGCCAGGCCAGCCCCGCCAAAATGTTGCGGGTGTAGCGGGGGGAAGAGCGCTCGCGGTCGGTGTCTTCAATGCGCAGGATGAACTGGCCGCCGTGGCGGCGGGCATACAGCCAGTTAAACACTGCCGTCCGGGCGGTGCCGATGTGCAAATTTCCAGTTGGACTGGGGGCAAGGCGAACGCGAACACTCACAGGCTTATGGATCCCAAGCAGAGCATCTTGATCCTAGTCGGCGGCGGGATCCCTTGTCATGTTGGGGGCTGCAAGTGGTTGCCAATTGAGGCATGTCGAGTAGAATCCGCCTTAGCTGCCGGTCAACAGGTAGGCTCCCCGGGGGTAAAAGTTGGTGGGCAACGCCCAAATCTCGCTTTTTTTCCGGTGTTGAGGAACAAGCTGTAGCGTAGGAGGAATCACGGCACATGCGTCTGGCCTTAGCCATTGTTCTGGGTTGTCTAGCTGCTGGGCTCCCGGTTGGATCCGCTTTTGCCCAAATCGCCTATCCTTCCTACCCAGTGGGGGATGCCCTGGATGAGATCCTGCTAGATAGGGGCAAAGATGTGGATCCAGTGATTTTCCCTGAAGAGGTGGTGCGCTCCCAGGCCCGGCGAACCACCGCCTTCTTCACCACTTTGCTCAACCAGCGCGCCAACATCCCACCCCTGCGCTCGCTGGATCTGCCCAGCCCCTACCAGGCCTCGGTTCGTACCCAGGCCGGCTACTATCGCGTCACCCAGACAGAGCCTGTTTTGGATTCTGAAATCTTGCGCTAGAGATATCCAGGGTTCGCTCCAGCAGCAGTTCGCTCTTGTGGCCGAAAAGTTGGGTCTGGAGCCCCGTTCTGCCCCTACGCGGAGGCAAGCCGGTGGGGCAGCTTTTGGCTTGCATAGCGGCGAGAGCACCGAAAAACCCAAACGGCTGTCTAGGGGCTGTTTGCGCAGTGTTGCCCGGCAACAGCGGCTCCGCCGGGACGAGGAATATGTCAAAATTCGGCAAGAACCCTCGAGTGGTCGCGATGATCCCACCGGATGGATCCCCTCTTTCTTCGGTTGCTGCCTGGCATAGCCTCCCCCTTGCCGCCGCCATCCAGAAGTTGCACACCGATCCCGATCGTGGCCTCACCGCTCAGCAAGTGATCCAGAGGCAGCGGGAATTCGGCCCCAACGAGCTGATCTCCACCTCTGGCCGCAGCGCCTGGCAGCTCTTTCTCGACCAATTCCGCAACGTTATGCTGCTGATGCTGATCGCCGTGGCGGCGATCTCAGCGACTCTGGACTTGCAGGAAGGCGAGTTCCCCAAGGATGCTCTGGCCATTCTGTTGATCGTCGGCCTCAATGGTCTGCTGGGCTACTTGCAAGAAAGCCGGGCGGAAAAAGCGCTGGCGGCCCTAAAAAAATTGGCCTCCCCCAGCGTGCGGGTGCAGCGGGACGGGCTGTGGCAGGAGATCCCTGCCAACCAGTTGGTGCCAGGGGATCGGGTGCTGCTGGAAGCGGGGGTGCAGATCCCAGCCGATGGGCGCTTGGCGGAAGCGGTGAACCTACAGGTGCGAGAGGCGGCCCTGACCGGAGAGGCGGTACCGGTCACCAAGCAGGCTGATTGTGTCCTCCCTGAAGACACAGAGCTGGGCGAGCGGCGCAACATGGCCTTCATGGGCACCGAGGTGCTGCAGGGGCGAGGGATCCTCTTGGTTACTGCCACCGGCATGAACACGGAGCTGGGCAAGGTGGCCAGGCTGCTGCAGACGGTAGAAAACGAGCCCACCCCCCTGCAGCGGCGCATGAGCCAGTTGGGCAATGTGCTGGTGTCGGGATCCCTGGCCTTGGTGGCGCTGGTGGTGATCGTGGGGCTGCTCCAGGCCGGGAGCATGGCGCCTTTCACCGCGCTGCTGGAAACTTCCCTCAGCATGGCCGTGGCGGTGGTGCCGGAGGGGCTGCCGGCTGTAATCACGGTTACCTTGGCCATCGGCACCCAGCGCATGGTGCGCCGCAACGCCTTGATCCGCCGCCTGCCGGCCGTAGAGACCCTGGGATCCGTCACCACCATCTGCTCCGACAAGACCGGCACCCTCACCGAAAACAAGATGGTGGTTACCGACATCCTCACCCCCGAGCGCCACTACCAGGTCAGCGGCAGCGGTTACATTCCCAAGGGATCCTTCTACTGCGGCGGCCAGCCCATCGATCCCCAGAGTGCCCCCGATTTGCAGGCCCTTCTCAGGGCGGTGGTCTTCTGCAACGATGCCCTGTTGCAAGCCAATCTCTCAGCCCAGCGCGGCGCTGCCCCCACCTGGTCGATCCTGGGGGATCCCACCGAGGCCGCCCTGCTGGTGGCTGCCGCCAAGGCCAACCTGCAGAAAGCCTCTTTGCAAGAGCAGCACCCGCGGGTGCAGGAGATCCCTTTTAGCTCGGAACGCAAGCGCATGAGCGTGGTGGTGCAAGAGGAGGGCAGCTACCGCGTCTACGTCAAGGGATCCGCCGAGCTGGTGCTGGAGCAGTGCACCTATATCCAGAAAAGCGGAACTTGGCAGATGCTCTCAGAAGCCGATCGCCAGGCCATTTTGGGCGCCAACAACCGCCTCGCCGGCCAGGGCATCCGGGTTTTGGGGGTGGCCACTCAGCAGTTGCAGCGGATCCCGGAGAACCTGGAGGAGATCGAGCGCAACCTGGTGTGGCTGGGCCTAGTGGGCATGTACGATCCCCCTCGGCCCGAAGCGCGGGAAGCGGTAGCCCGCTGCCAGCAGGCCGGGATCCGCACCCTGATGATTACCGGCGATCACCAACTCACCGCCATCGCTATTGCCCGCGAGCTGGGCATCCTCGACTCCGAGAACCAGGCCATTGATGGGCGCACCCTCACCCGGCTGAGCTTTGAGGAGCTGATGGAGACGGTGCAGAGGGTCAACGTCTACGCCCGCGTGGCTCCCGAACACAAGCTGCGCATCGTGCAGGCCCTGCAAAAGCAAAACCAGTTTGTGGCCATGACCGGCGATGGCGTCAACGACGCCCCTGCCCTGCGCCAAGCGGATATCGGCATTGCCATGGGCATCACCGGCACCGATGTCAGCAAAGAGGCCAGCGACATGGTGCTGCTGGACGACAACTTCGCCACCATCGTGGCGGCCATTGAAGAAGGGCGGGTGGTCTACAGCAACATCCGCCGCTTCGTGAAATACATCCTGGGTAGCAACATCGGCGAGGTGTTGACCGTGGCTGCTGCACCCCTTCTGGGCCTAGAGGACGTGCCGCTGACGCCCCTGCAGATCCTGTGGATGAACTTGGTAACCGACGGCCTGCCCGCTTTGGCTTTGGCAATGGAGCCAGCAGAGCCAGGGGTGATGCAGCGCCCCCCCTTCAACCCCAAAGAAAGCATCTTTGCCCAAGGGCTCGGCGCCTACATGGTGCGCATTGGCGTCGTCTTTGGCTTGGCGACGATCCTCATGATGGGGATTGTGGAAGCCTACATCGTTCACTGGCGCACGATGGTCTTCACCACCCTGTGTATTGCCCAGATGGGCCATGCGCTGGCGGTTCGCTCCAACGACAAGCTGACCATCGAGCTCAACCCCTTTTCCAACCCCTACCTGCTGGGGGCGGTGCTGACCACTTTGCTGCTGCAGTTGGCCCTGCTCTATGTGCCCTTCCTGCGCGACTTTTTCGGGACAGAAGAACTGACCCTCACTGAGCTGCTCATTTGCGTCGGCTTTAGCACAGTAGTGATGGTCTGGGTAGATCTGGAAAAACTCTACTGCCGCTGGCGCCCCCGTTAAGGCTAGCTTCCATGGTTTCCTCCTTTGCCAAAAGCTTTTTCCCAGGGCAGGGTAGGGCAGCTTTTTTCCGCAACTTAACTGAGCGATTCTGCGGAAGCCAGAAGATAAGCTGGAAGCAGCCGCCACCAGAAAAGAGCTGGGGATAGAGATAATGCTGCCGGGCTGGGCCAGCTTTATGCTTGGGGGGATTGTTTTGGTTCTCGGAGCGCTTCTAGGGCTTGGCTGGCTCCGGCGGCGGATCCCTCTCTTCAAGAGAGTTTTCAAGCTCATTTTCAAGGGATCGCTGCCAACTTCCAGCCCAGAGGCCCGTTTCCGCGCAGCGCTGGAAGCCAGCTTAGATGCCATCTATCTCTTGGAGGCGGTGCGGGATCCTTTTACCGGCGAGATTGCGGATTTTGTCTTTGTGGATGTCAACGCCAAGGGGGAGGAGCTGATTTCCCGCCGCCGGGAGGAGATCCTCGGCCAAAGGCTGTGCGAGCTGCTGCCCATCAACCGCACGGCTGGCTTTTTTGAAAAATACAAGCGGGTGGTGGAAACCCGCATCCCCCTGGAAGAGGAGTTTCCCATCTCCGGCCAGCCAGGCTTGCAGGCCAGTTGGATCCACCACCAGGTGGTGCCGGTGGGGGACGGGATCCTCATCACCAGCCGCAACATCACAGAGCAGGTCGATCGGGAGCAGGCACTGCGGGAAAGCGAGTCCCGCTACCGCGCCCTCTACGAGGCAATCCCGGATATGGTTTTGGAGATCGCTGCCGACGGTCGCATCCTCGACTGCAAGCCGCCCCGCTACTTCGCCACTCTGCGCCCCCCCGAGGACTACATTGGCCGTCGGCTCCAGGAGATTTTGCCTGCTGCGTTGAGGGAGCAATGCGAGGTTCTGGGAAGGCGGGCTCTGGCCAACCAGAGCGTCGAATACCTGGAGTACGAGATCGAGCTGCCAGGCGGGGTGCGGCAGTATCGCAGGGCCTGTATCGTTGCCCACGGCAGCGAGAAGCTCTACGTCTTGGTGCGGGACATCACAGAGCGCAAGCAGGCCGAGCTGGAGCTCAAAGCTGCCGAGGAAAGGCAAAGAGCTATTTTGGCGGCCATCCCGGATCTCATCTTTCACCTCGATAGCCAGGGCGTTTGCCTGGGAGTGAGCTGTGGGGGGGAGGTGCGGCCCTACGGCTTGCCAGAAACTTACCTGGGGCGCTCACCCCACGAACTCCTGCCCCCAGACCTGGCGGAGCGGCGGCTTGCCTATATTCGCCAAGCCCTGGCCACCCAAACCCTGCAGCGCTACGAGCAAAGCCTGGAAATCGATGGCGAGGTGCGCCACGAGGAGGTGCGCATTGCCCCTCTGAATGCGCAGGAAGTGGTGCTCATCATTCGCGACATCACGGAGCGGGTGCAGGCACAGCAAGCCCTGCAAGAGAGCGAGCAGAAGTTCCGCGCCCTGTTTGAAAATGCTGCCGTGGCCATCCTCATTCGCCATGCCGAAACGGGCGAGATCTTGGAGGCTAATCCGCGCGCCCTTGCCGCCTATGGATTTTCTAGCCTGGAGGAGCTGCGGGCCTTCGACGTTTTGGAGCAGTCCCCCTATCGCCAGGCCCTGCAGGGAAGGGGGTTCTCGCTGCAGCCTCACCTGGAGCAAGCTCGCTCTCAGGGATCTGCCCGCTTTGAGTGGCACTGGCAACGGCGGGATGGCCGGGAGTTTTGGGAAGACGTCTTCGTCCAGCCGCTGGTGCTGCGGGGGATCCCTTGCTGGGTGTTTACCGCCGTCGATATCACCGCCCGCAAGCAGGCCGAAGCAGAGCTGGAGCAATTCTTCTCGGTAGCTTTGGACTTGCTCTGCATTGCCGACGAGCAGGGGTATTTTCGCCGCCTCAACCCTGCTTGGGAGACTGTTCTGGGCCGTTCCCTCGAGGAGCTGCAGCAGCACCCCTTTTGGGAATGGGTGCACCCGGAAGATCTGCTGGCCACGCAGAAGGCGATGCAAAAGCTGCTGCAAGAAGGACGCCTGGATGGCTTAGTCAACCGCTACCGCACCCAAGACGGCAGCTACCGCTTTATCGAGTGGCGCGCCTCTCTGGCGGGATCCCTGGCCTACGCTGCCGGGCGGGACATCACCCTGGCCAAGCAGACGGAAGAGCAGATGAAGGCGGCTATGGAAGCTGCCGAGGCGGCCAACCGCGCCAAGAGCGAATTCTTGGCCACCATGAGCCACGAGATCCGCAC
The DNA here is from genome assembly GCF_047462395.1 of Synechococcus sp. H55.7. Taxonomy (NCBI): domain Bacteria; kingdom Bacillati; phylum Cyanobacteriota; class Cyanophyceae; order Synechococcales; family Synechococcaceae; genus Synechococcus; species Synechococcus sp. H55.7. The sequence continues at coordinate 51,346 of NZ_JANSJD010000002.1, read as the reverse complement.
GCCCATCAACGCCATCATGGGCATGGCCAGCCTGTTGCTGGATACCCCCCTGGATCCGCAGCAGCGGGATTGGGTGCAGACCATCCGCTACGGCAGCGAGGTGCTGCTCAGCCTCATCAACGACATTTTGGATTTCTCCAAGATCGAGTCTCAGAAATTGGAGCTGGAAGAAACGCCCTTTTCCCTGCCCCAGCTCATGGAGGAGCTCTTGGATCTCATGGCCGCCCAAGCCCAGAGCAAAGATCTGGAGCTGGTGGCCTGGGTGGATCCCAGCTTGCCAGCCAGCCTGGTGGGGGATCCCAACCGCCTGCGCCAGATCCTGGCTAATCTCCTCAGCAACGCCATCAAGTTCACCCCGCAGGGAGAAGTGGTGGTAACCGTCGAGGCCCAGGAGCAGTGGGTGAGCTTCCAGGTGCAAGACACCGGCATCGGCATCCCGCCGGAAAAGCAGGATCGCCTCTTCAAGCCTTTCAGCCAGGTGGACAGCTCCATCAGCCGCCGCTACGGCGGCACGGGCCTGGGTTTGGCCATCAGCCAGCGCCTCTGTCAACTGATGGGCGGAGAGATCTGGGTGCAAAGCCAGCCGGGCCAGGGATCCACCTTTGGTTTCCGTGTCCCGCTGCGTGTTCCGGATCCGGCCCTCTTGGCAGCCCCAGCCCTCGATGCTGCTCTAGCCGGCAAGCGGGTTTTGTTGGTGGAAGACAACGCCAGCCAACGGCAGCTCCTGGCTCGCCTGCTCCAGGCCTGGGGGATGCAGGTAACGGCCTGCAGCTTTGCAGCAGAAGCCCAAGCTCTGGCCAAGGCCCAGACTTTTGAGCTGGCCCTGGTGGATACCAGCCTGCCTGATGGCGATGGACTGGCCCTGGCCAAGGCTCTGCAGCAGGAGCAGCCCCCCCTGAGGCCTTTGCTGCTGGTGGCCCGCAGCGCGGCTTTGGCAAGTTCTGGCTCTTTTCCTGCCCTGAGCAAGCCGGTCAAGGCCTCGCAACTGCGGGCTCTGCTTTGCCAGGAAAAAGTGCCTGCCGTTACTTCCAACTTGGAACCCCAGCTTCCTTTGGCCAGCCGCTGCCCGTTGCACATCTTGGTAGCCGAGGACAACCCCGTCAACCAAAAAGTCATCCGCCTAATGCTGGAGCGGCTGGGCTATCAGCCGGACATCGTGGCCAACGGCCTGGAAGCTCTGCAGGCGCTGCAACTGCGCGCCTACGACCTGGTCTTGATGGATCTGCACATGCCGGAGCTGGACGGCCTGGCCGCCACCCGCCGCATCCGCAGCGAACTTCCCCCAGATCGCCAGCCACGCATCCTTGCCCTCACCGCCGATGCTTTCCTGGAAAGCCGTGCTGCTGCCGAGGCCGCCGGCGTCGACGGCTACCTGACCAAGCCCCTGCAGCCGGCTGTGCTGGAGCGCGCTTTGCAGGAAATCTCTTCTTCTTGCACGGAAGAAAAACCGGAGCCAGCCTTGGATCCCGACACCCTGGCCAGCCTACGCAGCATGCTGGGATCCCCCGAAGACTGGCAGGAGATGGTGCAAACCTACCAGCAAGACAGCCAGGCCCTGCTGGGATCCCTGCGCCAGGCTCTGGAGCGGCAAGATGCCCAAACCGTGGCCCAACTGGCCCACCGCTTCAAGGGCAGCAGCAGCACCCTGGGGGCCAAGTCGCTAGCTCAGATGTGTCAGGAGCTGGAGAACCTCTCTCGCCACCCCTCTCCCGCTTTTGTAAACTGGGATACCCTGAAGCAGGCCTTGCAACGGTTGGAAGCCGAGTACCAGCGAGTTACCCTGGAGTTATCGGCTGCCGCGTCTGGGCCTTCTCCTGTTGCCAGTACCCATGCAGAAGCTTAATGCCAAGCCTATGTCAGATTGGCGGGGAGGGAGCTTCTCTGGAGCCGAGGAAAAGCCGCTGCTGCTGATTGCCGACGATGATCCCAGCCAGCGACTTTTGGCTCGCTATGCCCTGGAGCGGGAAGGCTACCAAGTTGTAGAAGCGGACAGCGGCTTGGCTTGTCTAGAAGTCGTAAGCCGCCATCAGCCGGACATGGTGCTCCTGGATGCGGTGATGCCGGATCTGGATGGGTTTGAGTGCTGCCGTCGCCTCCACGCCCAAAACCCCGACATGCCGATTTTAATCCTCACAGCTTTGGCAGACGAAGCCTTTGTCAGTGAGGCCTTTGCCGCCGGTGCCAGCGACTACATCCCCAAGCCCATCCACTGGTCGGTTTTGAAGCGGCGGCTGCGCCACTTGCTGCAAGCCAACCAGGCCCAGCGCCGTCTGCAGCAGATTAACCAGGAACTGGAAGCCAAGGTGCAGGAGCGCACCGCCCAACTGGCCTGCCAGGTGGCAGATCTGGAGCAGCTCAACCGCCTCAAAGACCACTTTCTGGCCAGGGTCTCCCACGAGCTGCGCACGCCTTTGACCAAGATCAAGCTAGCCCTGGAACTCCTGGGCCGCACCCCCATCAACGAGAAGCAGCGGCAATACCGGGACATTGCCCTGCAGGAGTGCGAGGCCGAAATTCAGCTCATCAACCACCTATTGGATCTGCAGGGCCTGGAAGGGAAAGACCTGGGCTCTGCCGTTGCAGCTATTGACCTGCCCCACCTCTGGCACAGCTTGATCGAGTCGGCGCAGCAATGCACCCAGGCCCGCTCCCTCACGCTGCAGGTGGGGGATCTGCCCCCCTCCCCCTGGCGGTTTTACAGCCATCCGCAGCTCCTGACCCAGATCCTCAAAGAACTGCTGGACAACGCCTGCAAGTTTACCCAGCCAGGTGGCACGATCCGTCTAGAGGTTCAGCCAATCCCTGAAGGGGTTGAGTTTAAGATCGCCAACACGGCTCAGATCGAGCCGGAACATCTGCCCCGCCTCTTCGAGCGCTTCTACCGCGTGCCCACTGCGGATCCCTGGGCCCAGCCAGGTAGCGGCCTGGGGTTGGCTTTGGTGAAGCAGTGGGTGGAGCATCTCAAGGGCCACGTTCGAGTCAGCAGCGAGGACGGGTGGACGTGTTTTGTACTCCGCCTACCCAGCCTAGAGTTGTCCGGCAGGATGTGATCAATGGCCGACGGCAGCGGCAGTTTCGGCGGTGGCAAAGGAAGTGCCGCAGCCACAGCTAGCCACCGCGTTGGGGTTCTTGAATTTGAAACCGCCCCCCAACAGATCCTCGGAAAAGTCGACGGTAAGGCCCTGGATCAAAGTCATGCTCAAGGGATCCACTGCCACCCGAATATCGCCAAAGTCAAAGGTATGGTCGTCAGGGTTGGCCTGGGGCTCGAAGTTCATCACGTAAGAGAGGCCAGAGCAGCCGCTGGGCTTGACCCCCAGCCGCAGGATGGGCTGGGATCCCTCCTTCTCGTACTTGCTGCGCAGGCGTTTTAGCTCTTGGATGGCGCTCTCGGTCAAGGTGATCATGGCGGGAAAGCTGACACTTACTTTTCATCCTAACAAGGGTTTTGGGCCGCCTTTTCCCTGCGCGCGGCAGGAACAGTTGATAAGCTAGGGATCCCATTCCTTCAACTTTACCGTTCTGCCCTTGTGACGGATCCCAACGCCATTCGTGTTACCTTCCTGGGCACCAGCTCCGGCATGCCCACCCGCCAGCGCAATGTCTCTGGCGTGGCGGTGCAGTTTCCGCAGCGGTCGGAATGGTGGCTGTTTGATTGTGGCGAGGGCACCCAACACCAACTGTTGCGGCTGGACGAGCTGCGCCCCAGCCAGTTGCGCCGCATTTTCATCACCCACATGCACGGGGATCACATCTACGGCCTGCCGGGGCTGTTGGCCTCCTGTGGCCTGGGCAGTACCCCCCAACACATCGACATCTACGGCCCCCCCGGCCTGGAAGAGTACCTGAAGGCGGTGCTGCGCTACAGCGAGACGCGGATCCCCTATTCCTTCCGGGTTCACACCGTAGAAACAGGTCTCATTCTTCAGGATCCAGAATATTGGGTTTTTTGCGCGCCCCTGGATCACCGGGTGCCCGCCTTCGGCTACCGCGTGGTGGAACAGGATCGGCCAGGCACTTTCGACGTGGCCAAGGCTCAGGCCGACGGGATCCCGCCCGGCCCCCTCTACGGCCAGCTCAAGGCCGGGCAATCCATCTTCTGGCAGGGCCGCCACTTCCACGGGCGAGATTATGTGGGGGATCCCATCCCAGGGCGCAAGTTCTCCTACTGCACCGACACCATCTTCTGCCGCAACGCCGTCGATCTCTCCCGTGCTGCTGACCTGGTCATCCACGAGGCCACCTACGCCGAAGCGGATCGCGAACTGGCCCAGCGCGCCAAGCACTCCACTGCCGCCATGGCCGCGCGGGTGGCCGCCGAAGCCAAGGCCCAGACCCTCATCCTCACCCACTTCAGTCCCCGCTACACCCCCGAAGCTCCCATCACCCTAGAAGACTTGCTGGCGGAAGCTCAAGCGATTTTTCCCAACACAATTCTGGCCCGGGATCGGATGACCTACGCGATCCCGCGCCGCAGCCCTGCTCCCCTGCCGGTGGGGGTCTAGACCCGCCTTGCTAGCTAGAATGATAGGACTGACAGCCTCAACCTGCGATGACGGATCCCAGACCCTATCCTGAACGGCCTCCATTTCCAGAGCGGCCCAAAACCGAGCAACTGGATCAAAACGCCAGCGAGTGGCAAGCTTTCAGCGCCTTGCCCCCGGCAACCTCCTTGCCTCCTGTACAAGCAGAGCGACCGGCTTCCCAAGCAGCCAGCTCGCCCCAGGCCGAGGAAAACCTGCCCAAACTGGCCCCCTGGGGCAAACGGATCGGGGCCTTTGCCCTGGATTTTGGGCTGGGGCTGGGGGTCTCCTACCTGGCGCAGGGCTTGGCTTCTCTGGTGGGAGCCGATGCGGGCGCCGTGGACATGACCGGCTACATCGCCTTCTTCGCCACCTGGCTGGTGAACCGCGGCTACTTCCAATCCCGCCCCGCTGGCCAAAGCCTTGGCAAATGGCTGCTGAACCTCAAAACCTTGGATCCCGAAACCGAGGCACCGCCCCACCTGGTTCGCTCCCTGGCCCGCGAGGGGGTGCTCTCCCTATTTGTGCTCACGGAAGCCCTGCTGGTGCCCCTGGCGGCCGATGGCCTGTTCGCCCTCTTCGACAAGGAAAAACGCCAGAGCATCCACGACCGGGCCGGGCGCACCCTGGTGGTGGAATCGGAGCAGGGCTACCACCTGGATGAAAAAGCCCTGCGGTTGCTGCAGGACATCCTGGAGGGGGACGCCGCCGAGGACGTCAAGTCCGCCGCTCGCGAGCTGTTGCGCCAAGCCCAACGCAACGAGGCAGTGCGCGATCTTTCCCAGCAGATGCAGCGCCTGAGCAAGGACGTGGATCGGAACACCCGCAGCCTAAGACAACAAACCGGCAAGCAAGTCAAAAACTGGGTTGATTCCGTCAAAGAAAAGTTGGATAATTGGTGATCGCGCTTACGAGGTGAACCCATCTCCAGCCTCAACCCCTGGGGTTGGGGGTTCCCAAGTGCTTTTACTTCCTCCACCTTGGGATCCGTCATGGCCAAAGCAAAGGGTGCTCGCATCATCATTACCCTGGAGTGTACGGAGTGCCGCACCAACGTCAATAAGCGTTCTCCAGGGGTGAACCGCTACACCACCACCAAAAATCGCCGTAACACCACGGCCCGCTTGGAGCTGAAGAAATTCTGCCCCAAGTGCAACCGCCACACCGTCCATAAAGAGATCAAGTAGTTCAAGCCGCTTTACCGTTCCCCTGACCTATGGTTTACGCTCGTCGCCGCCTGTCTCCCATCAAGCCGGGAGAGCCGATTAAATACACCGATGTTGAGCTGCTCAAGAAATTTGTAACCGAGCGAGGCAAGATCCTGCCCCGCCGCATCACCGGCCTGACCGCCAAGCAGCAGCGGGAGCTGTCCGCCGCCATCAAACGGGCGCGCATCATGGGCCTACTTTACTTTGTCAACAAAGAAGGATAAGTTGCTGGTTGCTTTCTCCGGATCCCGATGAGCCTGCAGCTTTCGCCGCAATTGCAAGCTCGAATGGCCCAACCCCTTGAGATTGGCGGGGTGAAGATTTTTAGTCGCGTCTTTCAGGCACCCCTGTCGGGAGTGACAGACAAAGTGTTTCGGGGGCTGGTACGCCGCTTTGCCCCGCAAAGCCTGGTCTACACCGAAATGGTGAACGCGACCGGCTTGCACTATGCCCGCGAGCTACCCCGCATTATGGAAGTGGGGGAGGGGGAGCAGCCCATCGGCATTCAGTTGTTCGACTGCCGACCCCACTTTTTGGCGGAAGCAGCCCGTATGGCGGTGGATGAGGGGGCGACCTTGGTAGATATCAACATGGGCTGCCCTGTGAACAAGATCACCAAAAACGGCGGCGGCTCTGCCCTGCTGCGGGAGCCGGACACGGCAGCCCGGATTGTGGAAGCGGTGGCCAAAGCCGTGCCCGTACCTGTTACAGTGAAAACTCGCCTGGGTTGGTCGGATCAGGAGATCAACATTCTGGATTTTGCCCACCGGCTGCAGGAGGCCGGAGCGCAATTGCTGACTTTGCATGGCCGGACACGGGCTCAGGGGTTCAACGGCAAAGCCCGTTGGGATTGGATTCGCCGTGTCAAAGAGCATCTGCGCATTCCGGTAATTGCCAACGGGGATATTTTCTCACCAGCGGCGGCGGTAAAGTGTCTGGAGGAAACTGGCGCCGATGGGGTGATGTGCTCCCGCGGCACCATGGGCTATCCCTTCCTGGTGGGGCAAATCGATTACTTCCTGAAAACCGGCCAAGAAAGACCAGCTCCTACCCCCCTGGATCGGATTCAAATGGCTTTAGAACACTTGCGGGGCCTCTGGGAGTATAAGGGAGAACGTGGCATCCGTCAGGCCCGCAAGCACATGACTTGGTACATCAAAGATTTTGTGGGGGCTTCTCAATTCCGCGCCCTTCTCTGTCGCATCGAAACCTTGCAAGAAGGGGAAACCCTGCTTTTGCAAGCTATGGAGCGCTGCCAAGAAACAACCTCTCGACCGGAAGAGGCGCTTGAAACGACTGAGGGGATCGACCTTCTTCCTGAGGCGGGTTAGGCGTAGCTCCCCTCTCCTTTTGGGGGAGGGGGTAAAGCATCTCAATCTTGCTTGCAAGGCTACGACGCCTGCTGCTGGGACAGAGCTGCCACCAGTTTGTCTCCCATTTCCCGGCAACCCACTAAGGTTGTTCCCTCGGAATAGATATCTGGGGTGCGGTAACCCTGTGCCAAAACGGCCTCTACCGCCTGTTCGATGCGGTCGGCAGCTTGCGGCTGTTCCAGGGAGTAACGCAGCAGCAGAGCGCCGGAGAGCACCTGGGCAATGGGGTTGGCTTTGTCTTGTCCGGCAATATCGGGAGCCGACCCGTGTACCGGCTCGTACACCCCAGGGCCGGAGGATCCCAAGGAGGCCGAGGGCAGCATACCAATAGAGCCGGTCAGCATTGCCGCCTCGTCGGACAGGATATCGCCGAAGAGATTGCCGGTGAGGATGACGTCGAACTGCTTGGGCCAGCGCACCAACTGCATAGCAGCATTGTCGATGTAGAGGTGGGAAAGTTCCACGTCGGGGTACTCAGCCGCCATGGCATTGACCCGCTCCCGCCACAGTTGCGATACCTCCAGGACATTGGCCTTGTCCACCGAGCAGAGCTTGCGCCGCCGCTTGCGCGCCAGTTCGAAGGCCACACGAGCGATGCGATCGACCTCGGCCTCGCTGTAGACCATGGTGTTCACGCCGCGCCGGGATCCCTTGGCATCTGTGAAGATCCCTTTGGGTTGACCAAAGTAGATGCCCCCTGTTAGCTCGCGTACCACCACCAGGTCGATCCCCGCGATAACCTCCGGCTTCAGGGAAGAGGCCGCCACCAGTTGGGGGAAGACTTTCACCGGGCGCAAGTTGGCAAAGAGCCCCAGGCCGGCCCGCAAGCCCAACAAAGCCCGTTCTGGGCGTTTCTCAGGAGGCAGGGTGTCGTACTTAAAGTCGCCAACCGCTGCCAGATAGACGGCGTCGCTCTCCTGGGCCATTTTCAGGGTTTCTGGCGGCAAGGGATCCCCCGTTTCCTCATAGGCCGCCCCGCCGATCAGACCCTCCTGCCACTGAATGGAAAACCCCATCTGGGCAGCAACCGCATCCAAGACAGCCCGCCCCACCCGCATGATTTCTGGGCCAATCCCATCGCCGGCTAGGGCCGTGATCCGATAGGTTCGAGCAGTTGCGGCGCTCATGAGCAGTCAAGCTGAAGACAATGGCGTAGAAATACTACCATTTCAGCGGGCTCAGCCATCCCTTGGCACACAGGTTTGTGGAGAACTCCCCCAAAAAGCTCTCTCCAGGGATGATATAAGGTGCAGCCTGGCCACTGACCTGCTGCACCCTATAACAATAATGATGAGCAAACCCTCAAGCTAAAGCTCTAGAACAAGCCCAAGGTGACCCACTTATCCAAGGGCAAAGTGGCACCGATACCCAGGTAGAGGGTAACCAAGGTGCCGATCAAAAACACCGTCGTCGCCACCGGGCGGCGCAGCGGATTTTGGAACTTGTTGACGTTTTCGATGAAGGGCACAAACAAAAGACCGACAGGAATAGCAGACATCAGAGCAATCCCCAACAACTTGTTGGGAGCAATACGCAAAATGTGAAAAGCGGGGTAGAGATACCATTCCGGCAGAATTTCCAGCGGTGTGGCAAAGGGATCCGCCGGCTCGCCCACCCCTGCGGGATCCATGACCGCCAGGCCGACGATTAGACCGATGGTACCCAGGATCACCACCGGAAACATAAAAAGCAAATCGTTGGGCCAAGCAGGCTCACCATAGGTCATATGGCCCATGTTTTTCTTCAGCTTGGCTACAACCTTGGGGTTGTCTAGGTCAACTTTGCGGGTAATGGCCTCAGTCGCTATGACCTGCTTTGAGATAGCCATGAGAGTTCTCCTTGCAAAAATCCTGAACCAGAAGCTAAAGGGTCACCGTTTGCGGAGCCAAGAGACAAACTTTGCTCACAAAGGCCCAGAAATCCCTTGGCGGCGGATCATCAGAAAGTGCATGGTCATGAAGACCGCAGCCAGCCAGGGTAACACAAAAGTATGCAAGCTGTAGAAGCGAGTCAGAGTCGCTTGGCCGACAGCTTCGCCGCCACGGATAAGCTGCACCAACAAGTCACCCACCACCGGAATCGCACTGGGCACACCGGAGACGATCTTGACTGCCCAGTAGCCCACCTGATCCCAGGGCAGGGAGTAGCCGGTAACGCCAAAAGAAACTGTCAGCACCGCCAAGATCACACCGGTCACCCAGGTCAGCTCGCGAGGCTTCTTGAACCCTCCTGTCAGATAAACCCGGAAGGTGTGTAGGATCATCATCAACACCATCATGGAGGCGCTCCAGCGATGGATGGAGCGCAGCAGCCAGCCGAAGTTGACCTGGGTCATGATGTAGTTGACCGACTCAAAGGCCTCGGCCACCGTCGGACGGTAGTAGAAGGTCATGGCGAAGCCGGTGGCAAACTGAATAAGGAAGCACACCAGCGTCACCCCGCCAAGGCAGTAGAAGATGTTAACGTGAGGCGGAATGAATTTCCCAGTTGCGTCGTCGACGAAAGGCGTAATCTCCAGCCGCTCGTCCAACCAGTCGTAAACTTTGCTCATGATGCCTGCAGTTTTTGAAAAGTGGATCTTGAGGGCAGGGCAGGCCTGCTCCACTCAGCAATCTAACACAATTCTTTAACACCATCCTGACGCAAGGCTCAGCTTTGGGAGCCAGATCTCGATCCCGACAGGCCAGACGACTTTTCAATGCTGTGTTTTGTTCACATTTCTTAACTTTTTAGGATAGATGGTTGTGCAGAAGCTGAGACACACAGGGCTCCATCGGAGATGGTGGGGGATCCGAGCAAGGTTGGCCTGGGGCATCCGCATTGTTCTGCTGGGGTGTTTGCTCTGGGCGAGTTTGGGCATGGATGCCTGTCCAGTTCAGGCCAGTCGCTGGGGAGAAGAGCAGCAACTGCTGGCGCAGGCCTGGGCCTATGTGGATCGAGCCTATGTAGATCCGGGGTTTAACGGGCAAAACTGGTGGCAGGTGCGGCAACGGTTTCTCTCCCGGCCCCTGAAGGATCGGCAAGAGACCTACCGCGCTATTGAGGAGATGTTGGCGACGCTGGGGGATCCTTTTACCCGCTTTCTGGACAAAGAGCACTACCTTAGCTTGCAGACCTCTACAGCCGGGGAGCTGAGCGGTGTCGGTTTGCAGATCGCCATCGACGAGCAGGGCTCGGTGCGGGTAATTGCGCCTATGGAAGGCACTCCTGCCGAGCAGGCCGGGATTCAACCTCAGGACGAGATTTTGGCCGTGGATGGGGTGCCGGTGGCAGGGCTGAGCTTAGACGAAGTGGCCGAACGGCTGCGGGGGCGCAGCGGCACGCCGGTTACTCTGAAGCTGAAGCGGCAGGATCGCGTTTGGGAGGTGGAGCTGGTGCGCCAGTCGATCACCATCAACCCCGTGCGCACCCGTTTTTTTGAGCTGCCTCAGGGAACGGTGGCCTACATTCGCCTCAGCCAGTTCAACGGCAATGCTGCCGCTCAGGTTCGTCAAGCCATTCGGGCCGCTGAAGCTCAGGGGGTGCGGGGCTACATTCTCGACTTGCGCAACAACCCAGGGGGACTCTTACAGGCGGCCATCGAGATCGCCCGCTTCTGGATCCCCAAGGGCGACATCGTGCTGGTGACGGATCGCCACGGCATTCAAGACAGCATTCCCGCCACCGGCGAGGTGCTCACAGAGGCGCCGCTGGTGGTCTTGGTGAACCAGGGCAGCGCCAGTGCCAGTGAAGTGTTGGCCGGGGCACTTCAGGACAGTGGGCGAGCCCGACTGGTGGGAACGCGCACCTTTGGCAAGGGGCTGATCCAATCCCTGCTGGAGCTGGCAGATGGCTCTGGGCTGGCGGTGACGACGGCCAAGTACCTCACCCCCAGCGGCCATAACATCCATCACCAGGGGATCCAGCCGGATGTGGTGGTGGGGGAGGGATCCGTTCCCCTAACGGCAGAAACCCTGGCCGGGCCGGAGGACATCCAGCTTCAGCGAGCCCTGGAGCTGTTGGGGCAGCCCCAGGGGATCCCGGTGGCACAAGGCCGCTAGGAGGGGATTGCGTTCCAGGTCTCCACCCCGTGGAGATCTCAATCTTTGGCATTCGGGATGGGGACTCCTGTTTGTTTTCGATTCGTTTTAGGATCGGGAGCAGAGTTGCCTGGGCCACTTCTCGGCTCCGGCGTCGATCTCTGACTTTGTCCGCTCCCGCCTGCATGAACGCCATCCAACAATTCCACCACTTTTTCAACTGCTGCATCGGGGCTTGGCGCACCGAGCGCACCTACCATTACCTAGACCGTGGCGAGGTGGAGCGCTCCCGCACCGAGTTCACCATTCGCACCCTCACCCCTGAGCTGAAGCACAAGGTGCTGGCCGACAACAACTACCCCAACCACAACGTGGATGGTTTTTTGGGCTTTCACTTGGCTTTTGAGACGGTTTCCGAAACGGGGGAGGAGGCCGGGCAAGAGCTGAACATGCTGTTTGTCCCTCGGCAAGAAACCTCCCTGGGTCTGGAGGGAGACTATCTGCGGGATCGGGCCTATGAGGAAGATCGCCCGATGGTGGCGGTTTTCCGGTTCGATCCTGGATCCCTGCAACTGGTGATGACCACCACCTACACGCGCGTGGTTGCCGTAGATACCATCACCCTACTCAATCCTCGTCTGCGCCTGCGGCAGATCCTCACCTACCGACGCCCCCCTCAAGGTCAGCCTTTGCAGGAGCTGTTGCTGGTGGGGTTTGGAGTAGAACAGAAGCTGACCTAGCCTGCGGAGCCCGAAGATGGCCCTTCCCGAAAACCTGGGATTGACCCAGCACCTGGCCCTGATCCAGTCGAAGTTCGAGCGAGGAGACTATCGGCAGGCACTGGAACAGATAAAGCAGGCCCAAAGCCGCTACCCACAGTCGGGCAAGCTACGGCTCTGGCAGGCCCTGGCCCAAGAAGCCCTTGGCGAAACGCAGGAGGCCATCCGGTTGGCCCAAACCCTGCTGCGCAACCCGGATCCAGAAGTTGCCCAGCAGGCTCGCTATGTTTTGGGCATCTGGCAAGCTCCCCGTCTGCGGCGTCCGGCGGAGTGGTTGAGCGAAATTCCCGATCTCAGCCGGCTCGAGGAAGCTGACACCCCGGCGTACCGCTTGGACTATGGGCAATCTCAGCGCAAGGGCTCTTCCCCCAAATCTGGCGATTCCCTTGATCCTCGCGAAGCCGCTCCCCCGTTGGATACAAAGCCGCTCACCTGGGCGTTAATCGGGATCCTCTCTGCCCTGCTGGCCGTGATGGCCTGGCTGCCCTAGATGGGGGTACATAAGACTCCCCCAAGCTTAGGTTGCGGCAGGTCGGCAAGCTGTGGAGAAAACAGCAGGGCACCTCATGGGGATCCCAGTTAAAAGCTGGCGGGAGGAACAACGACCCTCGCCGCCGCGGAGTTGAGGGGAGATACTGGAAATAGATCGATGCGGGAGCGGATCGGGGTCAAGGGTTCCGATAGGCTCCCCGGCGCGTCTTGGCGAAAAGCGGAGGTTAAGAGTGGCTACCCAAACATTGGTGATGGACGCAGTAGAACAGTTGGGCCTGCGGGTCACTCTGGGAGATATTGCCTCCAGCACGGGCCTATCTTTACACGAGGCCAAACAAGAGCTGCTGAATTTGGCCCAAAAGGCGGAGGGGCATCTGCAAGTTTCCCGGCAGGGGGAGATCGCCTACGTTTTCCCGCCTGATTTTCGCAGCATTCTCAAGCGCAAAGAGCAGCAGGATCGGCTTGCCGCCCTGCGTCGCAAGCTGTGGGGGGGCTTTCTCTATGGGCTGCGCATCTCCTTTGGCATCCTGCTGGTGGTGTCGATTGTTTTGATCGTTTTGGCCTTGATTGCTCTGCAGATGGCCAGTAGCCGCGAGGAGGACAATCGCAGCCGGTCGCGGGGGATAGGGTTTTACTACTTTCCCAACCTTTGGGTTGGCAACCCCTTCTGGGATCCCTATCCCTACTACTACAGGGACTATTCCGGTCGGGCGCGCCCCCGCCAGGAACAAGCAGAGATGAACTTTTTGGAGGCGGTGTACAGCTTCCTGTTTGGGGATGGGGATCCCAATGCCAACCTAGAGGAGGAGCGCTATGCCCTCATCGGCCAACTGATTCGCGCCAATGGAGGGGTGATCACAGCAGAGCAGGTGTTGCCCTATCTGGATGTGGAGCCGGGATCCCCGGCCCTGGAGTATGAAGACTACATGCTGCCGATTTTGCTCAAGTTCGACGGTCAGCCGGAGGTGAGCGACGACGGGGATATCGTCTACCGCTTCCCGGAGCTGCAGGTGGCCGCCTCAGAGCGCCAGCCCAAGGGGATCCCTGAAGTGTTGCAAGAGAAACCCTGGGTGTTTAGCCGCGCTACACCTGGTCAACTGACCCTGTCGGGGGGATTGGGGGTGCTCAATTTCTTTCTGGCCGCCATTCTCTACGGAGCGCGGGAAGAGGTGGCCGCCGCCGCCGGCAGCAACGCCTTTTTGGCGTTTATCTACCCGCTGATTGGATTCCTCTTCCTCTACGGCACGCTGTTTTTGGCCGTGCCTGCCGTTCGCTGGCTGGCCTTGCAAATTCGCAATCAAGGGGTGGAGCGGCGCAATCGCATCCGGCAGCTTTGGCGAGAGCAACTGAAGCGTCCCACAGAGGCGCTGCTGCGCAAACTCAACTTTGCCCGCCGCTTCCGCCGTCAGGAAGTTGTGTCCGAGTCCGACACCATTTACTCGACCGACCGAGATCTGATCGAGCAGCGGGACTACCGTCTGGACGAGCCGGCATTCCGCACGCTGCTGGAACTGGAATCAGAAGCTCAGGAGGATCGCCCCGAAACCGAACCAGTGCGCAAGCAGCGTCCCCTCTAGGACTTACAGCAACCACTCGGAGGCCCGCTCCCCCACCTTTTGCAAATCTAGAGGAATGGCCACCGCTTTGCCCATGCGAGGCCTCTGACGGGTGGCTTCGATTTCGCGGCGCACGGTTTCCCACACCCCCCAAGCCTGTAAATGGGCCATCACCTTCTCCAAGTGGGCCAGGTACTCGGCCTCGCTCAAGGGAAAAGAGGGCTGCTCCAGGTAGCGCCACATCACCAGCAACACCACCTTTTGCTGGATACGCCGCAACTGCACGTCGTAGGAGCAGCCCCACTTGTCTTGCAGCAAAGCTTGAAAGTCGGATCCCGTCATCGCACTGGCTTGAGACTGGCTTCAATGTTGCCGGGTAGGCTGAAGGCCTTGGGTTCACCGTTGCATTTCTTAACGATATTGGCCAAAGGGGTCGGTTAGGATGGTGTCGCTTGTCAACGAACGTTAAAACTTCTCAGGTCTGCATTTGCCATTATGACGGAAGCGGTTAGCAACTTTGAAGCCCCCCCCATGAGCCGGCGGGTTTTTCTGAATGCCCTGCTCAGTGGCTCGGTGGGAGTGGTGGTGGTGGGCGCCCTCTACCCGGTGGTGAAGTATTTTATTCCGCCCTCGTCCGGGGGAGGGGGTGAGGGCCTCATCGCTCAGGACGCCCTCGGCAAGCCCATCAGCGTCAGTGAACTGTTGGCCACCCATGCCGCCACGGATCGGGTGCTGGCCCAAGGCTTGAAAGGGGATCCCACCTATATCGTGATCGACAACGGGGCGGTGGCCAATTACGGCCTCAATGCTGTTTGCACCCACCTCGGCTGTGTGGTGCCCTGGAATGTGGGAGAAAACTTGTTTAAGTGCCCTTGCCACGGATCCCAGTACGCGGCCAACGGCAAGGTGATCCGGGGGCCGGCTCCCCGCTCGCTGGAGCTGGTGAGCGCCACGGTGGATGGCGACAACGTTCGCTTCAGCCCCTGGCAAGGCCCCGATTTCCGCGAGGCCTAGCTGAAGGAGCAAGGGATCCTGACAGCTCTACGGCGGCAATTGGGTTCAACTGTTAACTGAGGTTAACTGAATTCCCGGTCGTGCTAGCGGGATGGAGTCCTTTTAAAACGGTGAGTCAGGATCCCGATGGCGAGGTGAGCCGCTTGTGGTTAGGTCAGCTTCTGCCGAGCGAGGTGGGGCGAATGATCGAGATCGCTCTTCCCCAATTGTGTTCCAAAACTGTGATTGCAATCCATTCTGAGCTGAACTTATGAAGCGAATTTGCTTAGCCGTGTGTGCGCTGCTGCTGTTGCTGGGGATGGGATCCCGTCCGGCGGCAGCCTACCCTTATTACGCCCAGATGGCCTACGACAACCCCCGCGAGGCCACCGGAAAAATTGTCTGCGCCAACTGCCACCTGAACGCCATGCCCGCCCGTGCCGAAGTGCCGCAGGCGGTTACCCCTGGCCAGGTGTTCACCATCAAGGTCGGGATCCCTTATGACCTGAGCAAACAGCAGGTGCTGGGGGATGGCAGCAAAGGCGGGCTGAATGTGGGTGCTGTGGTGGTGTTGCCGGAGGGCTTCCGTTTGGCTACCGAAGAGGAGATGACCGAGGAACAGCGGCAGGAAACCGCCGAGACCTACATCACCCCCTACAGCGACGAGAAGCCCAACATCCTTCTGGTGGGCCCTTTGCCCGGCGAGCAACACCAGGAAATCGTCTTCCCGGTGGTAGCGCCTGACCCGAAAGAGGATCCCTCGGTGGCCTTCATGAAATATCGGGTCTATGTCGGCGCCAACCGCGGTCGTGGCCAGATCAACCCCGACGGCAGCCTCAGCAACAACAACGTCTTCCGCGCTCCCGCCACCGGTCGCCTGGCCAGCATTGCCACCGTCGAGTCGGATCTCAGCGACCTGCCAGCTGAGCTGGCCGCCCTGGTGCCGCCCGAATACGAGTTGCCGGGCACGCGGGTGCTCAGTTTCGAGACCGAAAACGGGATCCAAAACTTGGTAGTGCCGCCGGGGCCGGAGTTGGTGGTTAACGTGGGCGACAGCGTCCAAGAGGGGGATCCGGTCACCAACAACCCCAACGTGGGCGGCTTTGGCCAAGCAGAGCGGGATCTGGTGTTGCAAAGCCCGGATCGGGTGAAATGGCTGGTGGCCTTCCTGGCAGCGGTGGCCATCACCCAGCTCCTGCTGGTGCTCAAGAAAAAGCAAGTGGAACTCATTCAGGCGGCAGAACTTTTGGGCTAGCCCAACCGTTCCCATACTTTTTCCACCACCCCGGAACCAGCCGGGGTGCTTTTTTCTAGGGGATCCGCAGCTCTCCCACAATCACCAACACCGCTTGGCCGGCAATCTCCACACGAGGGCCGAGATCGCGGCACCACAGCTCGCCTCCCCGCGTCGAGAGCTGGCGGGCTTTGAGCTCAGCCCGGCCCAGGCGCCTCGACCAATAGGGCATCAAAAGACACTGGGCAGATCCCGTCACCGGATCCTCCACGATCCCCAACTGGGGGGCGAAAACGCGGCAGACGAAATCCGGCCCATCCTTCAGATCCTCCCCAGAGGCGGTGACGATCAAGCCGGAAACGGGGAGCGCCTGAACCTGGGCCCAATCCGGCTGCACCTGCTGCACCTGCTGGGCCGAAGCCAGCACCGCCATACCCATGCCTCCGCGGCACAGATCTACAGGTGGGATCCCCAAAGCCGCTGCCACCTGCTCTTGCGCTTCCGGCCAGGGCTGGGGAGCCTGGGCGGGAAAATCCATCGCCAGCCGCTCCCCCTGCCGCCGCACCGACAACCGGCCACTGCGGGTGGAAAAGGCCACCTCCTGAGCTTCCGGGTGCACCCCGGTCAAGAGCACATAGGCACCGGCCAAGGTGGCATGGCCACAGAGATCCACTTCCGTCGTCGGAGTAAACCAGCGCAGCCCATAGTGGGGAACAGCGCCCAGGGATCCCTGGGGCAGCAAAAAAGCCGTCTCCGACAAATTGTTCTCCGCCGCAATCGCTTGCATCAAAGCTGCCGGCAGCTCCTGGGGCAGCAAACACACCGCCGCCGGGTTGCCCCTAAAAGGCACGGCCGTAAAGGCATCCACTTGAAACAACGGGATCCGCACCTGCTTGCTCCACCCCCCTCAGGCCATGATCCCACAACAGGCCCAGAAGTAGAGAGATCCGTACCCAACCGTACCTGCCCAAAAGCGGGATCCCGCCCACAGGGGCTATTGTCAGGCCAGAAAGTTGGCTGATAAACTAGCACTCGTAAGTCGAGAGTGCTAAAACCTCGATTTGCACAAGCTTAAGGTCTCGACTCATAGGTTAAACCCTTCAGCTTCGTGCTTTCGGATCACGGAGGAAAATTGTCATGGCTGCAGTAGCTCTGAACGTCTCTACGCTGAAGCCGCTGGGCGACCGCGTGCTGGTCAAGATTGCCCAGCAGGACGAGAAAACCGCAGGCGGCATCTTTTTGCCCGATACCGCCAAAGAAAAACCCCAAGTGGGGGAAGTGGTCGCAGTTGGGCCTGGCAAGCGCAATGACGAGGGCAAGTTGATCCCGATGGAACTGAAGGCCGGCGATAAAGTGCTCTACTCCAAGTACGCCGGCACAGAAGTGAAGCTGGGCAGCGATGAATATGTGCTGCTGGCCGAGCGGGACATTCTCGCCATTGTTCAGTAATTCATCAGTGCTTCGGTAGCAACTCA
Source organism: Synechococcus sp. H55.7 (assembly GCF_047462395.1). Classification (NCBI taxonomy): domain Bacteria; kingdom Bacillati; phylum Cyanobacteriota; class Cyanophyceae; order Synechococcales; family Synechococcaceae; genus Synechococcus; species Synechococcus sp. H55.7. The sequence continues at coordinate 33,694 of NZ_JANSJD010000002.1, read as the reverse complement.
ACTGCAATTCAGCAGTCGAGCCGTTGAGTCTTTGTTTCACCCTTACCGGCGTTTGTACGTCAGAGGTTAACTATGGCCAAATCGATCATTTTCAGCGAAGACGCTCGTCGCGCCCTTGAGCACGGCATGGATGTATTGGCAGAAGCAGTAGCCGTTACTCTTGGCCCCAAAGGGCGCAACGTTGTACTGGAGAAAAAATTTGGCGCGCCCCAAATCATCAACGATGGGGTAACCATCGCCAAAGAAATCGAGCTGGAAGACCACATTGAAAACACCGGCGTCTCCCTGATCCGTCAGGCGGCTTCCAAGACCAACGACACGGCTGGTGACGGCACCACCACCGCCACCGTCTTGGCCCATGCCATGGTTAAAGAAGGGCTGAAAAACGTAGCCGCCGGCGCCAACCCGATTGCCCTCAAGCGCGGCATTGACAAGGCGGTGAAGTTCCTGGTGGACAAGATCGCCGAACATGCCCGCCCAGTGGAAGACTCCAAAGCCATTGCCCAAGTAGCGTCCATTTCCGCCGGCAACGATGAGGAAGTGGGCCGCATGATTGCCGAGGCCATGGACAAAGTGGGCCGCGAAGGGGTGATCTCCCTGGAAGAAGGCAAGTCCATGACCACCGAGCTGGAAGTGACGGAGGGGATGCGCTTTGACAAAGGCTACATCTCTCCCTACTTCGTCACCGACACGGAGCGGATGGAGGCGGTTCTGGAAAACCCCTACATCCTGATTACCGATAAGAAAATCACCCTGGTGCAAGACCTGGTGCCGGTTCTGGAGCAAGTGGCCCGCGCCGGTCGTCCGCTGCTGATCATCGCCGAAGACATCGAGAAAGAAGCCCTGGCCACCCTGGTGGTAAACAAGCTGCGGGGCGTGCTGAGCGTGGTAGCGGTGAAAGCGCCTGGCTTTGGGGATCGCCGCAAGGCCATGCTGGAAGACATCGCCATCCTCACCGGCGGTGAGGTCATCAGCGAAGAACGCGGCCTGAAGCTGGAGAACGCCCGTCTTGACTCCTTCGGCTCGGCCCGTCGCGTCACGGTAACCAAAGACCACACTACCATCGTGGCGGAAGGCAACGAAGCGGCCGTCAAAGCCCGCTGCGAGCAAATCCGTCGCCAAATTGAAGAAACCGATTCCACCTACGACAAAGAAAAACTGCAGGAGCGCCTGGCCAAGCTCTCCGGCGGTGTGGCGGTGATCAAAGTGGGCGCGGCCACCGAAACCGAGATGAAGGATCGCAAGCTGCGCCTGGAGGACGCCATCAACGCCACCAAAGCGGCGGTGGAAGAAGGGATCGTCCCGGGCGGCGGCACTACCCTGGCGCACCTGATGCCGGTGGTCACCGAGTGGGCGCAGGCCAACCTGTCCGGCGATGAGCTGGTGGGGGCCAACCTGGTTGCCCGTGCGCTGGGCGCTCCGCTGCGCCGCATTGCCGAGAACGCCGGCCAGAACGGCTCGATCGTGCTGGAGCGGGTGAAAGAGAAACCCTTCACGGTGGGTTACGATGCCCAGAACGACGCCTATGTGGACATGTTTGAAGCGGGTATCGTTGACCCGGCCAAAGTGACCCGTTCTGCTCTGCAAAACGCTGCCTCGATTGCCAGCATGGTGCTCACCACCGAAGCGATCGTGGTGGACAAGCCCGAGCCCAAAACCAACACGCCGGCCAGCAGCGGCAGCGGCATGGGTGACTACGACTACTAATCCTCTGGCGAGGGCAGGGTGAGGTTTCTCCACTCATCAGAAAACCTACTGCCTCGCCGGTTCGTAGTCCACTGCCCTGAATAGGATAGATCTTTCGGGATCCCCCTTAGCGGGATCCCTTCTTAGGTTTTGAGGTGGATGTTAGAGGACGGTTCCAAATTGGATAGAGGCCGTGCGAGGGCGCTACTGGCAGTCGAACAGCGAGGGAACCCTACTCCCCTCTCCCTGAGGGAGAGGGGCTGGGGGTGAGGGAATCCTCGATCGAGCGTGTGGAAAAGGGGAAAGCGGTATGGCTCGGTTAATCTGTATTGGCCTAGACCTGGCCTGGTCAAACCGCAACCCCTCTGGGGTGGCGACGTTGCAGGTCGAAATGGGGGATGCCAAAGCCCAGAACCTGACGGGCCGCCTGCTGGACAGTCGCATCCTGCAAACCGACCCGGAAATTGTGGACTACATCCAAGCCCAAGCCGGAGGGGATCCCTGCCTGGTGGCGGTGGACGCCCCCTTGCGCGTCCCCAACCTCAGCGGCCAGCGGCGGGCCGAAGCCGAGCTGAACCAGCTGTTTCGCGCCTACGCCGCCGGCGCCCACCCCGCCAACCGCCGGCTCTTAGAAAAAAACGGCCAAGTGCGAGGGGAAGCCCTGGTGCAAGCCCTCTCCCGCCATGGCTTTCGGGAGCAGGCCAGCATCGAGCGGGGATCCTTGGCCCGCCAGATCACCGAAGTCTTCCCCCACAGCGCCATGGTGAGCCTCTTCGGCCTCCGCCGCACCCTGAAATACAAGGCCCGCCCTCGACGCAGTTGGCCGGAACGGGAACAAGCTTGGCAACTTTACCGGCAGCACCTGCGCTCCCTGACCAACGCCGACCCTGCCCTGCGCGGCCACGAAACCCTGCTCCAGGTGGAGGTGGGATCCCTTAGGGGCCGCCAACTCAAAAACTACGAAGACCAAATCGATGCCCTGATGTGCGCCTACATCGCCCTCTACGGCTTTCGCTGGGGATCCGAGCGCTGCCACAGCTTCGGCAGCCTGCAAGAAGGACACATCTTCACGCCCCTGCCCATCTCAAAGGGCTGATAGGCCACCGAACCCCTGAACAAGAGAGCAAAAGCCGACAGCTCAGGGCCGTTCCACCAAACGGGTTGAGCCGGATTGGGCAGCGACCCATCCCCCCGGAGCCCCATCTCGCTCGACGCGCAACCAGACGGGCACCTGTCCTTCGCCGGCTTGCACTTCTACCACCCGCAGCAGAGCTTGGCGGGGGGCTGTCCCGACAATGGCTCCCCTCAGGCTGGGCTGCTGGCGGATGTTGATGCCATCGTTGGAGATCACCCGCACCTGTTGAACTCCTTGCCACTCGGCCAGAGGGCCGGTGGGCTCAGGTTCAGGAGTGGGCTCTGCCTGATCAGGACGGCTGAGGGCAACCGGCGGCTGCTCAACTTGCACCTGGGGCTGCTCCAGCGGTGGCGCCGGCGGTGGCGTGAACAGGCCCCGCAGCATTTGCCAGATGATCAGCAGGGAGAGGATGCCGACACCAACCACCCCGGCCAAACGAATGCCGGCGGGAAGGGCAGGGCGCTCACTCCGGCCACGGCGGGATCCCAGGCGGCTGCGGCGGTAACGTTCCCCATCCTGCAAACCTGGGTTCTGAGCAGGGAGCCCCTCAAAGGACTCCGTCCCGCTGGCGGGATCCGCAAGGGCAGAGACACCCGGCCTAGGGGTGCCCCGGTAAGAGGGCAAATCCGAGAGGCGCGGGGGTTCGGGCATGGTTCCTCCCCCTTGCAAGGGGGAGGGTGGGCGAGGCCATTCTTGAGTCTGCTCAAGCAGTCGCGGGCCACCCACCATAGCCGGCAAATGAGGGGGGGGATAGGGGGCTCGCGGAGATAGCATCCCTGCCGGCGGGTCTTCGCGGCTGGGCATCTCGTCCAGGTAGGCTTGGACTTGGGGGTTGTCGAAGTAGGCTTGCAAAGTCGCTTGGGCAGTTTCCAGGCCACGAAACTCTGGGAACACCTCCTCTTGAAACCACCTTTCTGTGAAGCGGCACAGACCCGGCAGATGGTCGGGGGAGCCGGCGGAGTGTTCTTCGATAAACTGCAAGGCCTCTGCTTCTTGGGTGGAGCGCAGATGTTCGAGCGCCTCTTCGGTTTGTCCCAGCAAGAGACTGCAGATGGCCTGCTCCAGATGCACATCCTGTCGTTGCGCCAAGCGAACCAGGTAACCGCGGGCACGCCGCACCAGGGCCGGACGATTTTCCAGATACCCTGCTGCCAGCAATACCTGCACGGCCAAGTAGGCGGCCACCATCGAGGGACGCTCAGCCTCCCGCTCAAACAACTCCTGCTGTTCTTTGAGGGTGAGGTGGCGACGTACCCGCTGGATGAAGCGCAGGAAATCCTCGGTGCTGAGGCCAGAGCCATCTTGACCCATCCCCTCGATGCCGCCCCGTTCGTCCAGCATGGCTTTGAGGAGAGCCAGTCCCTGCTGTCGCTCCCCGTTCGCATCGGCAGCCTCTTGGCCAGTTCGGGAGAAAACATTGGCCTCGTGGCTGAGGAGTTGCAAAATGCGGTAAGGGCGCAGCTTGCCCAGATCAAGGCGGAACTCTGCTTGCATCTGCGGAAAGGCCTGGTACTCCTCCAGCTCGGCCAGGCCCGCCTGCAAAGAACGCGCCGCCTCTTCGTAGGATCCCTGCTGCCAGGCTTCCCGGCCCAGCTCCAAACGGGCGATGGCCCGCGCCAAAATGGCATCGGAACGGGCAGGGTGGCCCTGCTCCAACATCTGTTGAGCCAAATCCAAAGCCGCTTGGTAGTCTCCGGCTTCGCAATACAAACACAGCACGCCTGGCAAGAGGGTCTCTTCCACCGTCAGGGTGGGATCCGCCGGCATGAGGTGTTCGTCGTAGTTTCGTCGCGCCTCTGGGTTAAGCAACACCGAGGCTGCCTCTTGGATAAGCTGAGCGCGAGCTGCCACGGCCTGCGGCGAAAACCCCAGCAGCCAAGAGCGCTCGCCCGGTTTGGGATCGAGCCGCTCCCGGTAGGCCTGCTCGATCTGATGCTCGTCCGCCCGTGGCGACAGCATCAAAACTCGGTAGTAGTCGAGGGGCACTCGCACCGTCATGGCTGTTGTCGGCTCTCCTAATCGCGTCGGATCCCTGAACCCGCCTCGACTTAACTGTAGTCTTTTCCTCAGCAAAAGGGATCCCCTCTTGCTTAGAACCTACCAGTCCCAGCTCCCCGGCTCCCCCTTGAAGGGGCCTACGACCTTGGAGGTAATCCAGCCGCCGTAGAAATCTCCCGGCTGGGGCCGAACTCGCTCTCCATCCACCCGGCACTCCTGCACGCGGCCCGCATAAAAAGCAAGGTAGTCGCGGATGGGCCAAAACTCTGGGCTGGGATCCGAATAGCTCCAGGCGGCATCCACGGCCACTTGGGAGCCGACCTGGATCGTCCAGTAGCGGGCAGTTCCTTTGAACTCGCAGAAGGAGGTGCGGGCGCTGGGGCGGAGATACTCCAGCCGCACGTCGCTGGGGGGAATGTAGTAGGTGGGCGGGTGGCTGGTTTCCAGGATACGGTAGCAGCGGCAGCTGTGGGCGATGAGCTCGCCGTTGAAGAGAACTTCCACCCGCTCAGCGGTGGGCTCCAAGCGGGGCGGGCGCGGGTAGTCCCAGACGGATTCTTGTCCGGGCCGGGGCGGGATGGGCTGGGGGCGCATGGGCAGTCTCCAAAGCAGGATCTGACAGCACCTAAAGCAGACGGCTGGCCTCTACCAGTTTGGCGTACTGCACCAGCAGCAGAGACTGTTGCTCCGGCAACACCTGAATCACCCCCTGCTGCTGCAGACGGCCCAGCACCGCCGCCGCTACCTCTCGGCTGACCTGGCTGATATCGGCCAAATCCTGGAGGGGAGGGTAAACAATGCGCATTCCCTGGGCGGTCTTCTCGCCAAAGGCCTCTGCCAGTTGCACCAGCGCATGTACCACCCGCAGCGGGGGGCTTTGTCGATCCAGATCGGCCTGCAAATTGGCCAGGCGTAGGCGGCGGGAGAGGCTGCGGGCTAGCTGGTAACACAGGTGCGGCTCCTGCAGCATCAGCGCCTTGAAGGTGGCCGCCGGGATCCCGACAGCCCGCACCGGGGTCAGGGCCAGCACATCCCGCGAGCGGGGGGCCTCGTCCAGTACCGCCATTTCCCCCACCCAAGCGCCCGGCCCGAGCAAAGCTAGGGTTTGGGCGCTGCTTTGTATCCCTTCTGTTGTGCCGATCCGCACAGGCCGCCGCACTTTGGCCCAGCCGGAGAGGATCAGATAAACCACACTGCCCCAGGCATCCTGCATCAAGAGCGCTTGTCCTGCCGCAATATCCCGCAGCTTCACCTGGGATCCCAGCCATTGCAAGGACGCTGCCGAGAGTTGGGCCAGCGTCGGCACCACCTTGAGCTCGGAGAGGAGGGCAGCAGAGACATCAGGAGTCATGCCGGAGGGAGGTTGACCGTACCGCAAGCCCACTGTAGCCCAGCCGCCGGCTCAAGGGCTATCCTGCAAAGGGTTCTCGCACCGCCCTGCCCCCTTGAGCCAAGATCGGGAGAGGGAACCTAACTTCCCCCGTTGCGTCAGGAAACAGAGGTTCTGCTTGGGAGGGGATCCCTCCGTCGTTCAATAACCTATGGATGCCTATGGATGCTGCCCTCAGCGACATCACTGGCCAGCGCTGGTCGGTCTCGGTGAAGAACGTGCCTGCGCGGCCCGAAAAGCTCGCCGATGGGGATCTGGTGCTGCTCTGTCAGCAGGGATCCCAGCCCCACCGCGAGGCCTTTGCTGAGCTGATGCGTCGTCACCAGGCCCATGTGGACAAGGTGCTCTACCACCTCGCCCCGGACTGGCCCGACCGGCACGACCTGGCCCAGGAAGTCTGGATCCGGGCCTACCGCCACCTAAAGCGGCTGCAGGAGCCGGCGAAATTTCGCAGTTGGTTGGGGCGGATTGCCACCAACCTGTTCTATGACGAGCTGCGCAGGCGCAAGCGGCAGCAGCAGCCTCTTTCTTTGGATGCGCCGATTGCAATGCGAGACAGTGAGATGGAATGGGAGCTGCCCAGCGAGAGCCCCAGCCCCCATGAGCACCTCACCACCTGCGAGTTTTACGAGCAGTTGCACCAGGCCGTCCGCGACCTGCCTCAGGTTTTTCGCCAGACAATCCTGCTGCGGGAAATTCAGGGGATGGCCTACGAGGAAATTGCCGAGATCACAGGCGTGTCTTTGGGCACCGTTAAGTCTCGCATTGCCCGCGCCCGCGCCCGCTTACAATCCACCCTAAAACCCTACCTCAACGGTGAATGACCATGGTTCGCGGCAACCGCAACCCCGATCCCAGGGATTCCCAGCAGGAGATGCCGCTGGTGGAGGAGCGCTTTGAACAGTTGAGCGCCTACCTGGATGGGGAGTTGTCCTCTCAAGAAGCGCGGCAGGTGGAAGACTGGCTGGCCAGCGATCCCCAAGCGCGGCAACTGTACAGCCAACTGGCAGCCTTGCAGGCCGGTTTGGCCAATCTCAAGGCCCCAACTTTGGATCCCATCCAGACAGAGCTGCTGATCAGCCACGTGTTCGAGGAGCTGGACCAAAGGCCGGCGCTCGATCTGGGCTGGCGGTGGCGCAGGGGCACCCCTTGGGGACGGGTGGCAGCCGCTGTGGTGGCCTTGGCGGGAGCCGGCTGGGCGGGATGGCGTTGGTCGCATCCTCAGCCCTTGGTATCGCTAGAAAATCCGCCGGTGCGGGTGGCCATCGTGCCGGCCTCTGCCCGGGTTGCCCAGCGCTACCTGTTCGAGCTGGGGCAAAAGCAAGATGCCTACTCGATTTTGTTTGAGACAACGCCCAACCGTGGACTCCGTCCTGTCAGCGCGATCGGAGCCGAGACGGGCCGGGAATGACCTGAGCAGGCTTGAGAAAGACTGAGGAGTAGAGGGTGGAAAAAGCCGTTCGCAGAGCTTGCGGTCTGGCGGTTTGCCTTTGGCTATGCAGTCTGGGATCCCTGCCGGCCCAGGCTGACCCCAGTGGCAGCCATTTTGCAGCGCCGCAGGACTCACGTCCCTATCCCAATGCCCTGGAGCCCACCAACCTGCCCTCACCGGGATCCCGTCTCACTCCCACCCCCGCCCAAAACCAACCGACCTCTCCCGGGATAGAGCTATCGCCTTTTCCCGATTTCCCCCTCCTTAAGGAGTTGGATCCACCCTCACCAACCTTGGCCGACTTGGGCATCCATTGGGATCACCTGGCCCTGCTGCCGGATCCCGAGCTGGCAGAAGCAATGGATAGGGAGTTCAACCGCCGCCTGGCCCGCCTGAACCGGCAGATTGCCAACCAACAAGAGCGCCTCTACCGCCTGTTGCAAGACTGGGACTCTGACGAGGCCGATATCCGTCAAATTCAGTCCCAACTGAGCCAGTTGCGCACAGAACGGGATCGCCTGGCGCTGGAGCACCTGTTGCTGCTGCGGCAGTTGCAGGAGAACTTTGCCCTGCCTCTACCGGGCCGCTCTGCCGCCAGCTCTCCCTGAGGTGGGAGCAGGTTATGATCGGCAGAGGGCAACCACTGATGGAGCTGAGCAATGGCCCAAGTGCCCAGCAACCCAGAGATCGAGCAATTGGCCGCTGCCATTGGCGAGGAAGTTTACATCGATGTGGCCCGGTGGCACCTCTACCTGCGGGATGCCCACCTGCACACCCTCTTGGCAGAACAACTGGCCCCCCAGGTGATGGCAGGCAAGGTGGATGAGAATGCCGTTACAGAGATCCTGCAAGGGATCCCGGTGAAAGTGGGGGGCGGGCGCAAAGAGCTGCCCCTGGCGGATCTGCTGCCCATGCAAAGCCTGCTGAACTTACTGGATGTGCTGGAGGAGTTCAGCCGCAAATGGGCTCAGTAGAGGGGGAGAAAGCATTGCAGCATCAGCTCAATCGGTTCAAGCAGTCTAGGCGATCGCCGCCTCCAGCCGGCACCTGGCTCAGGGCCGCTGGTTTTGTCCTGCTGCTGGGGCTGTTGTCGGCCTGTCAGGGAACCGAGTGGGGAGAACGGCTGCAACGAGCGGTGCGACCGGTGAGCCTGCCTACCTTCCCCTCTGGAGACCAACCGGAGACGCCCACGCCTCTGCCGGGATCCCGCTCCTCCTCTACCTCTGTCCCCTCTGCTCCTGCGACTCCCCCTGCTTCCTTCACGCCTCCGCCCAGCCAGGTCAGCAGCCGCTTTGCGGATCTGGAGCCCGGATCCCTGGTGGCCCGTGCTGTCTCTGATTTGGATCGGCTGGGGGTCTTTGCCGATGTTGTTGGCAGTGAGTTTCAGCCGCAGCGCAGCGTTCGTCGCGGCGAATTTGCCCGCTGGTTGGTGCTGGCCAACAACGCCATTCACGCCGACCAGCCCAGCCGCCAAATCCGTTTGGGATCCGCCAGCGAGCGCCCCCTCTTTTTGGATGTGCCGGAGGAGGATCCCAACTTTCGCTACATCCAGGCCCTGGGAGCTGCCGGCATCGTTAGCGGCGATACCAACCGCGAGTTTCGCCCCAACAGCCTGCTGTCGCGGGCAGAGCTGATCCGCATGAAGGCACCTCTGGATTTGCCTCCCGGCCAAATCAAGGGATCCCGATTAGAGCTGGAGGAGCGTTGGGGCTTTACCGATGCGGCGCAGATCCCTGAGGAGGCGGTTGCCCCCCTGGTGGCGGATCGCGGCCTGGAGAATGCTTCCACCGTGTTGCGCACCTTCGGCCCCATCCGCACCTTTAACCCCTTTGAGCCCGTCAGCCGCGGGGAAGCGGCAATTGCCCTGTCGGCCTTTGGAGAGCGGACGGCTCAAGAAGCTGCCTTGCCAACCGCAACTCCCGCAGCCAAGCCCCTCGATCTTGAGCCTTCTCCCCCTGCTGCCGAACCAGACCCGACCCCTTCCCCCGCTCCCACCCCTGAGGGCGAACCTTCTCCCGGCGCTGCTAGCAACCCTGAGCCATCCCCACCACTCAGGATCCCAGCAGTTGCTCCAGGGGCAGGGGAAATCGTTACGCCGCGCCAGCCTCAACCCTGAATTAGAGGGATCCCAAGCTGCGGGAGCAGAGAGGTCTAAAGCGCTGGCGCTCATTGCAAAGATCCAACCGCTCAAGGGGGAGCCAGGATCCCCGCGACTCTTGTTGTAGAAGGCGGGAAAGGATCTGTTGCCGCTCTCTACGTCGTTATTGCTACGCAACGCTGTCGCGAACGCGCTACTATCCCCAACTCCCCTCTCCCCTTGGGAGAGGGGCTTGGGGTGAGGGTCGAGCGGCGCGGAGCGCTTGGGAAGTGTCTCGCTCTAGTTTGCAATTAAATAAAATGGGAGAAGCCAACTTTGGAAAATCGACAGGGATCCCGTCTGTGTCTGCGACTGTTCCCGAAATTCGCTCTGAAGAGCTGCTGCGCTACACCGTGATTGGGTCGCGGCGGCCCAGCGTCTACTTTTGGGCGGTGGCGCTGACAGGGGGTGGGCTGGGCTTTACCCTGGCCGGTCTTTCCAGCTATTTCCACCGCAACTTGCTTCCCTTTTCCGATCCCGCCAGCCTGGTGTTCATTCCCCAGGGCATTGCCATGCTCTTTTACGGTGTGCTCGGATCCCTGGCGGGGCTGTATCAATGGCTGAGCCTGTACTGGAACCTGGGGGGCGGCTACAACGAGTTCAACCGCCGCACCCAGAAGATAACGCTGGTGCGGCAGGGCTTTCCGGGCAAAAACCGCGAGGTGCGGCTGGAATACGACTTTGCCGAGGTGCAAAGCCTGCGGGTCGAGCTGCGAGAAGGCCTCAACCCCCGCCGGGTTATCTACTTGCGGGTAAAAGGACGCGGCGACATCCCCCTCACCGGCGTTGGCCAGCCCCCTTCCCTGACGGAGATCGAAAACCAAGCAGCCGAGATTGCCCGCTTTCTCAATGTCAGCCTAGAGGGTATTTGAAATTCTCTTGGATTGTGGACGGCTGCTGGTCAGGGATCCCAGGAATTGAGATAGCCCAGAAACCGGCTCAACAACATCGGGTCAATTGTCCAAGTAAACTCCCCTCTCCCTTCGGGAGAGGGGTTGGGGGTGAGGGATCCCTGCCTTGCAGAGTGCTCAAGAAAGGTCTAGGACTCGTCCCGCAACTGTCAGAGAAGGGCTGGTCGCCTCTGGAGCAAAAGCCTGGGCTGTCGGGAACCCCAAAAACGGGCTTTGCTCCACCGCCTGGGTGGAGAGAGTAAAGAGCGGATTGGAGAGGATCCCGGCAAAGATCGTGGCCACCAGCGTCAGCACCATGCCCACCCGCAAAGCCGGCATGCCTTCGGCCTGCCAGTTCGTCTCAGGGTAGTTTTGCACCGAAAGCGACATCTCCTGCGGCTCTTTCACCACCATGGTTTTCACTACCCGCACGTAGTAGTAGATGGAGATGACGCTGGTCACCAAGCCCACCAGCACCAGCGTGTAAGCCCCTGCCTGCCAGCCGGCCCAGAAAAGATAGAGCTTGCCGAAAAAGCCCGCCAGCGGCGGCAACCCGCCCAGAGAGAGCAGACAAATGCTCAGGCAAAGGGTGAGGAAGGGATCCTTCTGATAGAGGCCGCTGTACTCGTTGATTTCGTCGGTGCCGGTCTTGAGGCTGAACAGGGTGACGCAGAGAAAGGCTCCCAGGTTCATGGCCAAATAGACCATCAGGTAAAAAATCAAGCTGGCATAGCCCGCTTCGGTGCCCGCCACCAACCCAATCAAGACAAAACCCGCCTGCCCAATGGAAGAATAGGCCAGCAGGCGCTTGAGGCGGGTTTGGGCGATGGCCACCACGTTCCCCAGCACCATGGTCAAAATGGCCAGCACCGAGAGCACCGCCCGCCACTCTTCCGTCATGGCCGGGAACGCAGTGGCCAGAAAGCGAATGGCCAGGGCAAAACCTGCCGCTTTGGATCCCACCGACAAAAAGGCCACCACCGGCGTCGGGGATCCCTCATAAACATCAGGAGTCCACTGGTGAAAAGGCACCGCCGCCAGCTTAAAGCCAATGCCGCCCAGGCAGAACACCAAGGCAAGGATCCCCACCAGGCCGGCATTGGCCAGGTAGGGCGCGATGGCCGCCAATTGGGTCTGCCCCCCCGACAGGCCGTAGAGCAGCGACATGCCGTAGAGGAAGATGGCCGTGCTGCTGGCCCCCGTCAAAAGGTACTTCAGGGCTGCCTCGGAAGAACGCGGATCCCGCTTGGTGTAGCCAGCCATCAGGTAGCTGGCGATGCCCAGCGTTTCCAAGGAGACGAACACCATGATTAAATCCGTCGCCCCGGCGAGGAACATGCCCCCCAAGGTGGCCGTGAGCAGCAGCACATAAAACTCGCCGGTGGGTGTCCCTGCCTGGGCGATGTAGCGCTCCGCCATCATCACCGTCAGAGCTGCCGTTGCCACCACCAGGCCGCGGAAGAGAATGCTAATTGGATCCGCGGCAAAGCTGCCCAAGAAGCTCTCCAACTGGGGCTGCTGCCATTGCAACACCAAGGTCACCAAGGCTCCGATCAAGCCGAAGAGGGAGAGGGCCGGCAGACTTTTGCGCGCCGCCGACCCACCCACCAGATCCACCACCAAGACAATCAACAGCGTGAGGGTGACCACCACCTCTGGCCAAATGGCGTCGGCATGCAGGTTTCCGGTTGGGGCGAAGACATCCATAGGAGAAGACTATGAAGAGAGATTAACGGGATTCAAAGCCAGCATACCGCGATTTCTGGGTTCTCTTCTCGCTTCAGGCATGGCTTCTCCCAATCATCTCAATCAAGACTCTCAATGCTCAGGCCACTCTTGATCACAGCCCCGCTAGAGCTTGGCACTAGAGGTGAGCACCAGTTTTAGGCGGGCGTGGATGAGATCCAAGTCCGCCAAGCCCAGGTCGATCTCGCCGTCGATAACAATCCCGGTGTTAATCAGCCGATCCAGGAGTTCCAGCAGGGATCCCTCGCCGTGGGGCTGGCCGGGGTAGTAGTCCCCCTGGCGGGGCAAGAGAGAGCCCAGATCTCCCAAGTCCAGGTTGAGATCCGCTGGGTCGATCTCCAGCAGGGCGCAGAGTTGCCGAATTTGCTCTCGCAGGGCTTGCAGGCTGCTGCCGGCCCGCTCAATTTGCTCTGCAGAGAGGCGATTGGCTTCCATCTGGCGTACCACTTGGGCCTCCATCAACTGCCGCAGCAGCTCCACCAAGGTCAGCACCAGCGAGGCCAAACCGGCTTCCGGGCGTTTCCGGGTAGGGGTGAAGTCTTCCGGGCTGGCCGGGCTGACAGCAAGGCGAGGGGAAGGAACAGGCAGGGCCAACCACTGCTCAAAGGGCTGGCAAAACTGTTCTAGGCTGAGCAAATGGAGACGGGGATCCCGAGCGGCCGCTTCCCGCTCCTCCGGCAGGTTGTAGCCCCACTCGGCTAAAAACAAGAGCACCTGCTCCAGTTCCAGTACGCTCTGCACCTGGCGCAGCGTCTGCAGGCGATCCTCGACAAACCAGAGTTCCTCAGGCGCTACCTGGGTCGCTGCTAGCAGCCGCTGTAAGGTGGTGGCCTTGGGGGCCTGCACCTCCTTGCCCAGAATACGGTGGCGCGGCAGTTGGATCCCTTCGCGGAGCAAAAGCTGCTGGATAAACCGCCCCTCTTTGGTGCTGAGAATGGCCAGGCGCGGCTCTCCGGCAGCCTGGATCTGGCGCATCCAGGCCGTCACCCCTGGATAAAAGCGGTGCAGCCCCAGCCAGCCCTGCAGATCTTCTTCGATCCAGCGATCCCGCACCTTATCCAGGGCTTGGGCCAAAGCCCGCTCGGAAACCCCCCCCTGCTGCAACAACTGCTGACGCCAGCCCGGCCAGTCTTGGCGCAAGTCCTCTTCGGGGATCCCTTGCTGTAGCCCCCACAGCAGCAGAGGCATCTCCCAGCCAATCTCGATTAGGGGTCGCAGGCGGTCGAAGGCAGGGCGCAATGGCTCCAACTGGGCAGGGGCTAAACCCCACACCTGACTACAAACTCGACAGGAAGAAGCAAAGTACTCCGACCGTCCGTCGCAGAGCACACCATCAAAATCCAGAACTAGAATGCGGGGGGACATTCGCCGGGGCCTAGCGAACTCCATAACTGAGTCCCCCATAGAGCAAGTTGCAAAAATGGGGCCAGAGGCCAAGTTAATTTAACCAAACTGTTTCGCCGGATTGGCCCAACCTAGTTCGATTCCGAGATGCGAACAGACTTGATCGCGACCGGATTCAGCGGGCGATCCTGAGGGCCTGTGGGCGCCGTGGCAATTTTATCCAACACGTCCTCCCCCTCGATCAGTTGGCCGAAGATCGTGTAGTTGGGCGGCAGCGGGTAGTCGGCATGCATGATGAAGAACTGGCTGCCATTGGTGTTGGGGCCGGCGTTGGCCATGGCCAAGGTTCCTCGCGTGTAGGAGCGCTGCACCGGCTCATCGGGAAAGCGGTAGCCTGGCCCGCCTCGCCCCGTGCCAGTGGGATCCCCGCCCTGAATCATGAAGCCCCGAATGACCCGGTGAAAGATGACGCCGTCGTAGAAATGATCTCGGGCCAAGAAGACAAAGTTGTTGACGGCAAGGGGAGCTTCCTGTGGGAACAGCTCCAAAACCATCGTGCCGGCGGTGGTCTCCAGCGTGGCTGTATAGGACTTGGCCGGGTCGATCACCATTGGCGGGGGACTGTTGTAGGTTTTCACGGTTTTGCCCAACTGTTGTGCCAGGAGCAAATCGTAAGAAGAATGCGGGCGGGCCAGAGCGGGAAGAAAGCCAGATCCCACCCAAAGCAGCACCGCCAGCACAGCTAGCTTCAACAGGTGGGCAACCCCTGAGGGCACGCGCATCTCTCTTGCCAGAAAGCTCCGCCCCTATCCTATCAGGATTTGTCCAGGCCCGCCCTTCGCTCGACAGGGATCAAGGCTTGGCTCGTCGCACCAGCCAGTAGCTGACGGAGAGAGCTAGCGTCGCTGCTGCCAGCCCAATGAGATCCAGGCCCCCCAGCTTCTCAAAATCGAAAATAATGATCTTGCGCGCCACCGCGATCAAAGAAGTCACAATCACCAGCTCTACCTGCACCACCTGCTTTTGCAAGTAGGCGGTAATGTTCTCCAGAATCTCCAGCGCGATCAGGATATTCAAAAAAAGGCCGAAGATCTCGATCAAAGTGGTGGAGAAAAAGCCAGTCGGCTCCTGCAGCAGATCGGCCACCAGGAAGCGGGCCAAATCCACCACGGCCACCCCAATCAGCCCGATCATCAAGATGGAAAGCAGCTTCGAGATCAGACTTTCTAGGCGGGTAATGGCCCGCAGAAAGGGATCCTCCTCTTCCGTTTCGTGAGGATTGTGCAAGAGCCACTTGAGAAACCGCATGCCACCCCCCTTTGACGACCCCATTATCTGCCCCAGACGTCTAGGAGGATCGGGATCCCTTGGAGCGATGGTTGCGACACCGCTCAGAACAGTATTTCACCTCCGGCCAACAGTCGGCCCACTTCTTGCGCCAGGTGAAGGGCCTGCCGCAGGTGAGACAGATTTTGCTCGGCAAATCCGACTTCTTCCGGTGGCGGGGCATGGCGCGCTGGAAACAACAACCCTTGGATAACTTAACCAGATAACTGCCCTGTGTTCTGCAACTGCAAGGCTTGAGGCCGGGAACGGTTGTGCAGGGCAGCTTGGATCAATCCCAAAAAGAGGGGATGGGGGCGGTTGGGGCGGGAGCGAAACTCGGGATGGAACTGGGTGGCAATGAAGAAAGGGTGGCTGGGCAGCTCGATGATTTCCACCAGGCGGTTATCGGGCGAGACGCCGCTGATGACGTAGCCGGAATCCAGCAATAGGCTGCGGTAGGCGTTGTTGAACTCGTAGCGATGGCGGTGGCGCTCGTAGATGATGGCCTCGCCGTAGAGCTTGG
The DNA here is from genome assembly GCF_047462395.1 of Synechococcus sp. H55.7. Classification (NCBI taxonomy): domain Bacteria; kingdom Bacillati; phylum Cyanobacteriota; class Cyanophyceae; order Synechococcales; family Synechococcaceae; genus Synechococcus; species Synechococcus sp. H55.7. Next base: position 18,087 of record NZ_JANSJD010000002.1, on the reverse strand, counting down.
CCGCCAGGGTGTTGGGCAAAATGCGGCAGGGATAGAGGCCCAGGCGCAGGGTTCCGCCCAGATCCTCTACATCTTTCTGCTCCGGCAGCAGGCTGATGACGGGGTGGGGGGTGTCGGGATCGAACTCGTAGCTGTTGGCCCGCTCCAGATGGGCAATGTGGCATCCCCAGTCGATCACCGCACACTGCATGCCCAGGCACAGCCCTAGGAAGGGGATGCCCCGCTCGCGCACATGGCGGATGGTGGCCACCTTGCCCTCGATGCCCCGGCTGCCAAACCCCCCCGGCACCACCACGCCGTCCACACCGGCCAGCAGGGCTTCTGGCCCCCGCTCCTCAACTTCTTCAGAAGAGATCCAGCGCAAGGTAACGCCGGCATTGAGGGCCAGGCCTGCATGGCGCAGGGCTTCCGCCACTGAGAGGTAGGCATCGGTGAGGCGCACGTATTTGCCGACAATGGCAATTTCTACCCGCTCTTGAGGGTGGTGCAGCCGCTGCACCAAGAGCTCCCACTCGCGCAGATCCGGCTGCTGCGGATCCAGGGTGAGGATCTGCAAAACCCGCTGCGCCAACCCTTCCTGCTCCAGCACCAAAGGCACATCGTAGATGCTGGGGGCATCCTGGGCCTGGATGACACATTCCACCGGCACGTCGCAAAACTCGGAGATCTTCTCCTTGAGGCCGCGGGGCAGGGGCTGCTCGCAGCGGCACACCAGCACGTCCGGCTGAATCCCGATCGAGCGCAGCTCCTTGACCGAGTGCTGGGTGGGCTTGGTTTTCATCTCCCCCGCCGCCCTGATGAGAGGCACCAGGGTCACGTGCACGTAGGCCACATTGGCTCGGCCCACATCTTTGCGAAATTGGCGGATAGCCTCCAAGAAGGGCAGCGACTCGATGTCCCCCACCGTGCCCCCCACCTCCACCAGCACCACATCGGCGTTGGTCTCGCGCGCCACCCGCCGGATGCGCTCTTTGATCTCCTGCGTAACATGCGGGATCACCTGCACTGTGCTGCCCTGGTAGTCGCCCCGCCGCTCCTTGTAGATCACCGCCTGGTAAATGGCGCCGGTGGTGACGTTGTTGAGCTTGGACATGTTGGTGTCGGTGAAGCGCTCGTAGTGGCCCAAGTCCAGATCCGTCTCGGCGCCGTCGTCGGTGACGAACACTTCCCCGTGTTGGTAGGGGCTCATGGTGCCGGGATCCACATTGATGTAGGGATCCAGCTTTAAAATCGACACAGTGTAGTTGCGGGACTTGAGCAGACGGCCCAGGCTGGCCGCCACAATGCCTTTGCCGATGCTGGAGACGACTCCGCCGGTGACGAAGACAAACTTGGTCATACCCCGGATCCCTTGCCCTCTTCTGAATTATGCCAGGGATGGCGGGGATCCCATTAGCGCAGAGAACGGATGGGGCCGTTGTAGAGGATGGTGGTCTGGAAGGTGCGCCGATCCACCCGCACCTGGGTTTCGATGCTGGGCCGAGTAAAGCCGGGCTCGCCGCCGCGGAAGGTGAAGATCCAGGCATCTGCAAACTCTTCAAACGGCGCGTCGATGGCCGCCCCGTGCATGGAAGCTTCGGCGCGGTAGCGCTGCAAGCCCCCGTTGGCAATTTCAGCCGCTTGGCGGGCCAGGTTTTTGGCCCGGTTGAGATCGCGGAAGTAGCGGCTCACCTCTTCAAAACTGCCCCTGGGCAGCGGTCTCCGGGATCCAGGGGGGGCTGGTCGGGGTTGGGGATCCGGCACGATCGGCAGGGTGGGAATATCCTGGCTGGGGGGCAGCGGCTCCACCGGGATAGGAGTTCGGGAAGTTTCTGGGAAAAGAGGGGTGATCCCCTGTGCCTGGGCAGACAATAGGGATCCAGCCAAGCAGAGAGGGAAAATGAACTTCATGGGCAATTCCTGGCAAAGTTTTTGATCTAGCTGGAATTACTCTACTGAGTCTCTCTCCTCAAAAGCAGAGGGAAAAGCCTGCCCTCTGCTGCCAAGGACGGTCAAGGGCGGGGGCTGTCTGCGCACCCTCTCCCGGAGGTTGCTAGCATCCTTGAACAGGCTCCTTTGAAGAAGGGCTGCCCGCAAGAGCTGCTATGGAGTTCCTCGCAGTTGCGGCAAGTTAGGAGGGTGTCAACCACGTGAGGATGAAGATGGCCACCACAGATGCAATGACCCACGCGACAGACAGGCCAAGGGATCCGGCTGAGCTCCCTCAGGAGGGATCCCTGCTGCTCCACGTGGGCGGCATGAGCTGTGCCGGCTGTGTTCGGGCCGTCGAGCAAGTCTTGCTCGAGCAGGTGGGGGTGGTCAAAGCCAGCGTTAACCTAGTTACCGAATCGGCCCTTGTGGAATTTGCCCCTGGCAGCCGCCCTGACCCCGAGCATCTGGCCCGCATCTTGACAGAGGCGGGGTTTCCCAGCTCCTGCGCTGCCGATTCTCCCCAAGATCGAGCTCCTTCCCCAGATGGATGGGATCATGCCTTGGATGCGCCCGCTGATCCCATCGCGCGGCAGCGGCGGCAAACCCAAGCCCAGATTCGCCAGGCCCTCACCGCCGCTTTTTTACTGCTCATCTCTGCTGCCGGCCACCTGGATCTGTTCGCCCGCCTGGGCTTGGCCGTCCTCAACGACGTCTGGCTGCACTGGGGGTTGGCGACGTTGACCTTCGTCGGCCCGGCCCGCAACCTTGTCCTGGACGGCTGGCGGGCGGCGCGGCGGCTGGCCCCCAACATGAACACCCTAGTCGCCCTGGGATCCGGATCCGCCTACCTGGCCAGTTTGGTGGGGTTGTTGGCCCCGCAGGTGGGCTGGGAGTGCTTTTTCGACGAGCCGGTGATGCTGCTTAGCTTCATCCTGCTGGGGCGGGCCCTGGAGCAGCAGAGCCGTCTGCGGGCCGCCGGCAGCTTGCAAGCTTTGGTGAGCCTGCGCCCCAACTTGGCTCGCCGAGTGCCACCCCAAGAGACTGCGGGATCCCTGACCTCAGAGGGAGAGTGGTGCCCCCTCGAACAAGTGCAGGTGGGGGATTGGCTGCAGGTGCGGGCCGGGGAGCAGATCCCGGTGGATGGAGAAGTGATTGCCGGCCAGGCCACGGTGGACGAGGGCATGCTCACCGGCGAATCCCTACCCGTGCTCAAACAGCCAGGGGATCCGGTCGTGGCCGGGACGGTCAACCAATCGGGATTGCTGCTGTGTCGGGCTACGCGCACCGGCAAAGACACCACCCTGGCCCAGATCATCCGCCTGGTGGAAGAAGCCCAAGCCCGCAAGGCCCCCATCCAGAGCCTGGCCGACCGGGTGGCCGGTTACTTCACCTACGGCGTGGTGGCACTGGCTCTTCTCACCTTTGCCTTCTGGTACTGGATCGGGATCCCGCTCTGGGGAAGCGAGATCCTGATGGGGGTTGGTCTCCACTCCTCTCTGCACCTAGGGGATCACCCCCCCCATCCTACCCCTCTGCTCCTCAGCCTTAAGCTGGCCATCTCGGTGCTGGTGGTGGCCTGCCCCTGCGCGCTGGGATTGGCCACGCCCGTAGCCATTTTGGTGGGCACCGGACTGGGCGCGGAACGGGGACTGCTCATCCGCGGCGGCGACATCCTGGAGAAAACCCACCGCCTGCAAACAGTCGTCTTCGACAAAACCGGCACCCTCACCCAGGGGGATCCGCACCTGACGAATTGCCTTGCCCTCGACCCTGCCCTGGATCCGGCTCGGCTGCTGCAACTGGCGGCCACAGTAGAAAGCGGCACCCGCCATCCTCTAGCCCAAGCCATTTTGGGGGCCGCCCGCGAGCAGGGACTGCCCTTGCTTTCTGCCGACGAGTTTCACACCCAGCCGGGAGTGGGGGCCTCGGCCCGGGTGGAAGGGCAAGAGGTCCTCTTGGCCTCCCTAGAGGGGCTTGCCGCCCTGGGGATCCCGCTTTCTCCTGAGGCGCAGACCCAAGCCAAGGCGCTGCTGCAAGCCGGCAAAACGGTGGTGGGCGTGGCCCTGAACAGATCTCTGGTGGGGCTGTTGGCGGTGCAGGATCCCTTGCGGCCCGATGCCCCGGCAACCCTGCAACAGCTCCAGAAAATGGGCCTGCAGGTGGTCTTACTGACTGGGGATCGGGCCGAGGTGGCCCAGCAGGTGGCCCAGGCTCTACAGGTGCCAGGGATCCGCGTCATTGCCGAGGTGCAGCCGGCAGATAAAGCCCAGGTTATCCGAGATCTGCAGGCCCAGGGCCAGAGAGTTGCCATGGTGGGCGATGGCATCAACGACGCTCCCGCCTTGGCCCAAGCCGATGTGGGCATGGCCCTGCACTCTGCTACCGCTGCCGCCCTAGAGACTGCCGATATCATCCTCATGCGCAACCGCCTCTGGGACGTTGTGGAAGCCATCCGCCTTAGCCGCGCCACCTTCCGCAAAATCCAGCAAAACCTCCTCTGGGCCTTCGCCTACAACCTGGTCGGGATCCCGGTGGCCGCCGGCGCGCTTCTGCCCGGATTCGGCCTCGGCCTCAGCCCCGCTCTAGCAGGCGGCCTCATGGCCTTTAGCTCCCTCAGTGTAGTCCTCAATTCGCTCCTTCTCAAGCGAACTTTTGTATTCAGTGGATCCTCTGATGGTCAGAGTTAAAAAGTATTAAAAACTACAAATAGCCTACCTGCTATCTGTTGCTGTTTCCGAAGTTTTGTTGGATTTTTGCCACAACTTCCGCTCCATTGAGGCCGAGAGAGTGGGGACTCTGGTTAAGTTTGATTGAAAAGATGAATTGGCTGTAACTTTTGAGCATCTAAGTGTAGAATCGAGCTTAAGCTTGCCCGGAGTTGCCCTTTTTTGTAACTTGCTTAGCAAGGGAAAAACCGAGAAAATACTGAAAAGGCGGGATCCAATAGGTGGAGGGAGCGCGGAAACATGGCAATGCTCGGAGATCTTCAGGAATTTTCCCTAGCCGACCTGTTGCATTTGATGGAGAAAGGAAAAAAAACGGGCCAACTGTCGGTTTGGGCACCTACTGGCATTTATCGAGTTTGGCTGTATCAGGGGCGAGTGGTGGCGGCCTTGTCTCCCCAAGAAGAGCACCGGTTGGAGCGCTTGCTGGTGCGCTTAAACCTGGTCAGCGAGCAGGTGGTGGCGGAGTTGGCCTTCCTCTGCAGCTTGCAGGAGCCTCTAGGCCTTTGCCTGCAGCGGCAAGGGTTGATCTCGCCAGCAGCTCTGGCCAAGCTCTTCCGCCATCAACTGCAAGTGGGGCTCTACAGCCTCTTTGCTCTAGAAGCTGGCCAGTTTAGCTTTTTGCCCAACGTGCCCCTGCCCTACCGCGAGATGACCGGCCTAAGCAAAGGGGCCAGCGCCGTGGTTCTGGAAGCGCTGCAGCAACTTCGGTTGGAGCAGCGCCCGGAAGAAAACCTGCCCCAGCCGGACAGCTACTTCTGGCGCACCAGCACCGAGCTGCCCTTGTACAAACTCTCGCCGCTGGAGTGGGCAATCCTAGAGCAGATTTCCCCCACTCGCAACCTGGTTGAGTTGGCCCAATCCCTGAAGGCAGATCTCTTGGAAGTGCGCTATGCCTGTGCCCGCTTGGCCAAGTTGGGGTTGCTCAGCCCCTGCGACAGCTCGGCGGCTTCACCCCAGCCTGCGCTCGCGGCGGCTTCTAAGCTTCTCCCCAACCCTCGGGAAGAGAAGGAGCTGGTTAAGCCTTCTTTGGTCAGCCGCCTCTCCACCCTCCTCAAAACCATTCGCGAAAAATAAGCCGGTAGGGTAAAATCTTATGCTATTTCCCCACGCTGGCTTTACGAAGTTAATTTAGGTAAAGATGAGCTGAATGGTTGTAACGGATCTAGATCAGAGCGACACAATAGTGATAGGAATTGATGCCAAAATCCTACGCAGCTCAATGCCTAGACCCTATCTCTTCAATGAAATCGTTCGTCAGTAAAATTGCTGCCAGGTTGAGTACTTGAGCGAAGATGGCTTTGCCGTTGCTACACGGTTGTTGACAGGGAATCAGCGAATGAGAATGGTGGTGTCTTTGAGGATCCCTGAAAGCGCCAATACTCAACTTAAGGGAGGCTAAAGAATTGCTATGGCCATCGTTGGAGACCTCCAGGAATTTTCTTTGCCCGATCTGTTGCAACTGATCGAAAGGGGCAGCAAGACAGGGCAACTTTCCATCTGGGCCCCAAACGGCATCTACAAAATCTGGTTTTATCAAGGTCGGGTGATTGCGGCTCTGCCCCCCGAAGAGGAGCATCGCTTGGAGAGTTTGTTGGCCCGTTCCGGCCTGGTCAGCGAGCGGGTGGTGGAAAAGCTGGCTTCTTTCTGTGGACTGGAAGAGCCGCTGGGGCGGTGTTTGCAGCGGCAAGGGTTGATCTCACCGGCAGCTTTGGCCAAGCTCTTCCGCCACCAACTGCAGGTGGGTCTCTACAGCTTGTTTGCTCTGGAAGCGGGCCACTTCAGCTTCCTACCTAACTCACCTATGCCTTATCGGGAGATGACTGGCCTGAGCAAGGGGGCCAGTGCTGTGGTTCTAGAAGGGCTACAGCAGCTTAAGCTCGATCAGCTTCCTGAGGAGAACCTGCCGCAGCCGGACAGCTATTTCTGGCGCACCAGCACTGAGCTGCCCTTGTACAAGCTCTCTGCCTTGGAGTGGGGGATCCTGGAGCAGGTTTCGCCTTCGCGCCGGCTGACTGACTTGGCCCGGCTGTTGGGTGCAGATCTTCTGGAAGTTCGCTATGCCTGCGCCCGCCTGGCCAAGCTGGGGCTCATCAGCCCCTGTGACAGACCAACGGCCATTGTTCCCTCTTCGCCTCTGGTTTTCTCAGATAAGTCGGCAGCGGTGGCAGACAGTTTGGAATTGGAAGCTGCGAAAGAAAAGCTGGGCACTAAGTCTTTCCAGGAAGGAGGCGACCGGGTCAAGCCCTCACTGGTTGCGCGACTGGCTACTTTACTGAAGGGAGTCCGTGATAAGTGAGAGGGTTTTGTGGCAGTATCTTCTGCAGCGGGCAGGATCATCAGTAACCGTAAAGTGGGCGGGAAGATGATAAAAAGACTTGAAAGCGGGGAGAGAAAGGATGGCTAATTTATCCTCTTTGCAGGCAATTCTCCAGAACTACGTTTCCAGCACGCCAGAAATTCAAGGAGCGGCTGTGGTCACTCCTGATGGACTACCCTTGGCATCCACATTGCCCATAGGCATGGACGAGGAAAGAACCTCGGCCATGTCTGCTGCCATGCTTTCTTTGGGGGAGCGGATTGGGAAAGAGTTGGGTCGTGGGACCATAGAGAGAATCTTTGTGCAGGGAGAAAAAGGATACGGAGTTTTAGCCAGTTGCGGCCCCGATGCTGTCTTGCTGACGATTGCCAGCGCTGAGGTAAAGCAGGGCTTGCTGTTTTTGGAGATGAAGCGTGTGGCAGCAAGCATTGCGGAAGCCATGAAGTAGAGAGGCTAAGTGGGGAAGCTAAGTTTGATTTTGACTTGATTTTGAGGGAACTATGGCTATCAAACCTCTGGAGCTGCTGCAAGTCCTGATGTCGCGCACCCAATTTACAGATGAAGATAAGAGGATTTTGCAGCAGAGTGCCGACTGGGGCAGCAGCATCGCCGCAGAAATGTCGGATGCCTTTTACGGCTATTTGGATCGCGATGCCGAGATGGCGGCTGTCATTGCCAAGCATAACCGGCAGCGGCTGGGCCAGACTTTTGCCGACTGGTTTAAGGAAATGTTCACAGGCATGGATAACTGGGGCCCCCAGTATGCCGAGCGCCGCTGGAAAATCGGCCTAGTTCATGTGCGGGTTGGCATCGGCCCTCAACACGTGGTGCCGGCTATGGCTACGGTTGTGCAGGAGGTGAGCCGCCGGCTGGTCAAAGAGGGCAAGCCCGAGCAGCTGCGGATGAGTCTAAGCAAAGTTTGTATGATCGACCTTTCCTTTATTGAGCAAGCCTATCTTGAGGTGGCCTATAACGCTGTTCAGCAAGAAACGGGCATGAGCGAGGCTTTGTTTAAACGCCTGATCGCTACCAGCTTAGCTTCCTCTTAAATATTCATTAAGCTTGTACAGGCGGGTCTGCGCTGGGGGCTTACGACTGAGGCTAACTATGGACAATATTCTCCGCATTGTTGTAACCGGGCCGGTGGGGGCTGGAAAGTCCACTTTTATCCGCACCATTAGCGAGATCGAAGTGGTCGATACGGATTGCAAGGCCACCGATGAGGTGGCAGAACTTAAGAAGAGCACAACAGTCAGCATGGACTTTGGCCGCCTGAGAATTGGCGAAGAGGAAGAAGAGATGTGGCTGCATCTCTACGGCACCCCCGGCCAGGCCCGTTTTAGCTTTATGTGGGATATTTTGATCAAGCGCGCCCATGGGTACATCCTTTTGGTGCCCGCCCACTTGCCCGGACAGTTTCGCAATGCCCAGGCCATCCAAGCTTTTATGAAGGCGAGGTCAAATGTCCCCTCGGTTATCGGGATCACCCATGTCGATCACCCCAATGCCTGGGATCCAGAAGATATTTTGTTGCTTTTGAACCCTCAAGATGGCTCAATTCCCTACGCCACGTTGAATGCCCAAGAGCCGGCTTCTGTTGCCAACACACTGCTTCTGCTGGTCGAGCAACTGATGGCTCAGGTGGTTGTCTGAGGGGATCCCTGCTGTGCTGCTTCTCGATTGCTCTCCCCTGACCCTTTCTTCAGAGGAAGCGCGGGAGAAACTCTTGTATCTCCTTGCTCAACTGGCTTACCGGGAGGGATCTTTTACTCTCACGTCTGGGCAACAGAGCCCCTACTACATCAACTGCAAGCCGGTCACCCTTCATCCCCAGGGTGCCTACCTGGTGGGATCCCTGCTCCATCGGCTGTTGCCTCCCGAAACCGAAGCTGTGGCCGGGATGACGCTGGGGGCGGATCCGCTGGTGACGGCGGTGAGCCTGGCTTCTCTGCACGCTGAGCCTGCCAACCTACCTGCCCTGATCGTGCGCAAAGAGCCCAAAGGTCACGGCACCCAGGCCTGGATTGAGGGGCCGGAGTTGCCGGCGGGCAGCCGGGTGTGGATCTTGGAAGATGTGGTGACCACCGGCGGCTCGGCCTTGAAGGCTGTCGAGCGGGTGCGGGCAGCAGGTTATCAGGCGGAAGGGATCCTGGCGCTGGTGGATCGGCTGGAAGGGGCAGAAGACCGCTGCCGCGAGATGGGGATCCCGTTTCGTCGCCTGTTTACCCTGGAAGAGGTGCGGGCTTTGTCCTTTGCCGGGGAATCGAAAGGCCGGCTGGCCCGCTAAGGTGGTATGGAGTGTCTGGAGAGAGGGGGATGCTGCCGCCTGCCTACTCAGCTCTGCCCAGCCGCAAGTTGCCGAGCCTGCCGGATCAGGCGCGGGTGGCCGTCTACGTGGTCATGAACATCGAGCACTTCACCTTCGGCAGGCTGGGCACGGCCATTCAACCCCATCTCACCAGCTCTCCTGAGATCGCCAACTACGGCTGGCGGGACTACGGCAATCGGGTGGGCATTTGGCGCTTGTTTGAGCTGTTTGCCGAGCTGGGGATCCCGGTAACTGCCGCCCTGAACGCGGAAATGGTAGAGCTTTACCCCCCCATCATCGAAGGGATCCGCCACTACGGCTGGTCGGTGCTGGCCCATGGCTGGAACAACTCCACTGGCCACAGCGGCCTGGCCCGCGCAGCCGAACAAGAGCTGATCGAGCGCAGCTTGTCCCTGTTGGAGCAGGTTTCGGGCTCCCGGCCTTGGGGCTGGCTGACGCCGGGGTTTTCCGTTAGCGAGAACACCTTTGACTTGCTCAAGGCTGCCGGGATCCGCTACACCACCGACTGGGTGAACGACGATCAACCCTATTGGTTCCCGACTGCCGCCGGCCCCCTCTTGGGGATCCCCTATACGCTAGAGGCCAATGACATCAGCCTCTGTCTCAGCGCCCGCCTGCCGGCAGAAACCTTTGCCCAAGCGCTCATCGACCAGTTCGACCGCCTCTGGCAGGATGGGGAACGCTCCCCCCGCATCATGGCCATTGGCCTGCACCCCTTCATCGTCGGGCAGCCTCTGCGCATGGGATCCTTGAAAAAAGCGCTGCAGCACATCCAATCCCGTCCCCACACTTGGCTCACCACCGGCGATGGCCTCTACAACTGGTATGCCCAAGCCTGCCCTGCACCTGAGATGGCCTGACGGGATCCCGGCACCTTTGCAACTTGGTTGGGACTTTGTCTCCTCTGGAGCTGTCCATCGGGCTGCAAAAGTGACACGATAGGCGGTGAAACCACTCAGGGCAAAAAGGCTTAGCCATGCGCATGGGCAGACTCAGCGGGATCCTCTTGCACCCCACCTCGCTACCGGGATCCTTTGGCATTGGCGATCTGGGGCCGGCTGCTTACCGGTTTGTGGATTTTCTGGTGGAGAGCGGCCAGCGCCTCTGGCAGGTGCTGCCTCTGGGGCCCACCGGCTGGGGCAACTCCCCCTACATGAGCTTTTCTGCCATTGCCGGCAACCCGCTGCTGATTAGCCCAGAGCTGCTGGTCAAAGCCGGTTGGCTGGAACCCAGCGGCTGGCAGGATCTGCTCCAATGGCCGGCCATCCAGGCGGGGAATGCCGAGCAGGTGGACTACGAAGCCGTGATCCCCTTCAAGCTGGGCCTGCTGCGCCGCGCCTGGGCCACTTTCAAAGACAAGGCCACCGCCGCCGACTGGGAAGCCTTTCAAGCCTACTGTGCTGCCGAGGCCGACTGGCTGCCGGACTACGCTCTATTCATGGCCCTCAAAGAGGTGTATGGTGACCAGGAGTGGACCCAATGGGATCCGGCCCTGGCACAACGGGATCCCCTGGCCTTGCAAGAGGCCCGCGACCGCCATGCCGATGCCATTACCCAACAGATGTTTTGGCAATACCTATTTGCCCAACAGTGGGGATCCCTGCGGGAGTATGCCCATCGGCATCAGGTGCGGCTGATCGGCGACTTGCCCATCTATGTCGCCCCCAACAGTGCCGATGTGTGGGCCAACCGCGAGCTGTTTCACCTGGATGAGCAGGGACGGCCCCTGCAGGTAGCCGGCGTGCCCCCCGACTATTTCAGCCCCACTGGGCAGCGCTGGGGTAACCCTCTCTACAACTGGGAGGTGCTCAAGGCTCGCGGCTACGACTGGTGGATCCGGCGCATCCAGGCCATTCTCAAGCAGGTGGATTGCGTCCGCATCGACCACTTCCGCGGCTTCGAGAGCTACTGGGCCATCCCTGGCGAGGCGGAAACAGCAGTAGAAGGCGAGTGGCAGAAAGGGCCGGGGGCCGACTTCTTTCAGGCGTTGGCCGACCGGCTGGGGGAAATTCCGGTGATTGCCGAAGACCTGGGGGACATCACACCGGAAGTGTTGCAACTGCGGGATCAATTTGGCTTGCCCGGCATGAAAGTGCTGCTCTTTGCCTTTGGCTCGGGGCCCGATAACCCCTATTTGCCCCATAGCTATGAGCGCAACTTCGTCGTCTATACCGGCACCCACGACAACAACACCGTGGTGGGCTGGTTTCATGACCCAGAACGCCCGGAGTGGGAAAAACAAAATCTGTTGCGCTACCTGGGCTGCCAGGGATCTGACGGCATCCACTGGGATCTGATTCGCCTGGCCCTGGCTTCCGTGGCCGACCTGGCCATCATTCCCCTGCAAGATGTGATGGGCCTGGGGGCAGAGGCGCGCATGAACTTCCCCGGCAGGGCCGAGAACAACTGGGCCTGGCGCTACCGCGAGGAGATGCTGCGGCCGGAGCTGGCCCAGCGGCTGGCGGAGCTGAGCGTCACCTACGGGCGCATCTCCCCGCAAGACTTGGAGCAGCGGCGGGCAGCTTTGGCCCAAGAGCGGGCAACAGGGTCTTCTCAAACTACCCCCAACTTTTCCTGAGCTGCTGAAAAATCCTGGGTATCTCCCATCAGCAGTTCCAGACGCTCTTCAGTGGCCTCTTTGGGCGCGAGTTCGCCCACAAGGCGGCCCTTACGAATCACCAATAAATGAAATAAAGCGCTGATTCATCATGTTGCTTCCCAGCCGAATAGAGCGGGGCTGTGGCTCCTGATAGCTGCTATTGTCTGCAGGGCTCCTTCATCTGGTCTGACCAGCCCACAAACGACTAATGATGCAACATCCAGGGTCGCCCACAAGATTGGAGTCGATACCTTCGGGAGTTTGAGTCAGAGTTTGAGTGCTGTTCCCGCCTGATCAACTTAGGTTCTCTTTCACCCTTTGGAGCTGGCAAGGAACTAGAAAGTTGAATCATGGGAACCGAAATAAGACGCTTACCCTCTTGCTTACAAGTGGGGCAGTACGCTGGATCCCGGTATTGAGACAGAGGTCGCCATAACTCAAACTCACCACAGCTTTGACACTTAAACTCATACAGGGGCATCTTCTTACTCCAACACTTGAGAAAGATATCAAGATGGCTCGAAACATCTAAGAACAGCTAAGGATTTACCTGGGTAGGATATCTATCTCGAAGATTTGTGTAGGAACGGCCACCGTACAGCAAGCATTAGGAATATCGACGATCCCGCTCACCCTGCCCTCCACGGGTGCAGAACTGAGCAGGAGATAAGCTTGTTCTCCCGTAAAGCCAAACTTTTTCAGATATTCGATGGCATTTAAGCAGGCACGTCGGTAAGCAATGTGAACATCCATATAATGTTGCTTACCTGTAAACTCGTCCACAGAAATGCCCTCAAAGACAAGATATTCTGAGTAACGCGGCTCTACAGGGCCAGGCTTAAAGATGGGATTAACCAATCCGTACTTCTCAACGCCACCCTTAATTAGATCAACATGGAGATCGATATAGCCTGACATTTCAATGGCGCCACAAAAAGAGATCTCTCCGTCCCCTTGTGAGAAGTGAATATCTCCCATCGACAGCTTGGCACCCTCCACGTAAACCGGAAAGTAGATCCGTGTTCCCTTAGACAAGTTTTTGATATCGCAGTTACCGCCGTGCTCCCGTGGGGGCACCGTCCGGGCCGCTTCGGCAGCAACCCGCTCATACTCTGACTTGGGCAGGGTTCCCAAAATCGCGTTCTTGGGATTGGGCAAGGCGGCCAGCACAGGCTGATTACCAGATAGGCCCGCGCCGTAAGTGCGCAAATCAGGAGCCGAAGCAACCAGCTCAGCCTCCCGCTTGTTCCAAGTTGCCAGCAACTTGTGGGATGGAGCGCAGCCGATGAGGCCAGGGTGGATAATGCCGGCAAAGCGCACATGAGGAATGTGTCTGGAAGTGGTGTAAATACCCTGAAAATCCCAGATGGCCTTGGCCGCATTGGGAAAATGATCGGTGAGGAATCCTCCGCCATTTTCTTTGGCAAAAATACCTGTAAACCCCCACTCGTCTCCCGGCAGTGGCCCAATGTCCAGCAGATCGACGATCAGGATATCTCCAGGCTGGGCGCCGTTAACCCAAATAGGCCCACTTAAAACATGAACAACACTTAGGTCAACCTGCTCAATGTCGGAAGGATCATCGTTGTTCTTAATTTGTCCATCCGTCCAGTCTTTACACTCAATTCGGAAGACTTCGCCGGGGTTCACAGAAACCACCGCAGGGATGTCAGGATGCCAGCGGTTGTGACCTGGCAGATCCTGTTGATCCATCGGCTTGGTCAGGTCAACTTTAAACAGCGTTTTGGGCATCGGATCTATCCTTGAGCCGTCGCTCTGGAGTCAGGCTGCAGATGCCTAAAAGTGTATCTCCGATGAAGGAAGCAATACTGTAGTAAGGGCTACAGTTGATAGTGCTGTTGTCTACAATCGTATGGGCAGGAGAACGGCTTAGATCGACAGGCTGTTTCACCTCGGTTCAAAGTAACTATAGTCATTGCAAACGGTTATGAAACAGCTTGCTGGTTGATCTCTAGCTCCCCTCTCCCCTTGCGGGAGAGGGGTCGGGGGTACCAACACCCCCTGCCGGCAAAGGCGAACGCGTCAGCGGCGCGGAGCGCTTGGGACGGCAGCGAAGAGTCTTAACCTTGTTTGAAACGACTATGGACATTTCAACCAGATTCAAACGAGAAGCTGCTGCTGGAACAGGTAGCCTAACCGCCGCTAGTCCAGCGCTCGCGCCTGGGCCAGGAACTCCGCCACCGTCAGGGATCCCAGGTCTTGGCCGTGGCGCTGGCGCACGCTCACTGTGCCGGTTGCCTGTTCTTGTTCTCCCACAATGAGCATGAAGGGGATCCTGGCCTTCTCGGCGTTGCGGATCTTTTTGGGCAGGCGGTCGCTGTCGGCATCGATGTGGACGCGGATCCCCTGTTCCCGCAGGTGATCCCGCACCTGGGTGGCATAGCCCAGGTATTGGTCGGAAACGGGCAAAATGCGCACCTGTTCCGGTGCCAGCCAGAAAGGAAAATCCCCGGCATATTCCTCGATGAGGATCCCAATGAGCCGCTCCAGCGAGCCAAAGGGAGCGCGGTGGATCATCACCGGCCGCTGCCGGGATCCGTCTTCGGCTACATAGTACAAATCAAAGCGCTGCGGGTTTTGATAATCCACCTGCACCGTGCCCAACTGCCACTCCCGATCCAGCGCGTCGCGGAAAATAAAGTCCAGCTTTGGCCCGTAGAAAGCCGCCTCCCCAATCCCTTCAAAATGCGGCATTGATAGCTTCTCCACCGCTCGCCGAATGGCATTTTCGGCCATGTCCCACTCTTCCGGGGATCCCAGATATTTATCGGACTTGGGATCGCGGAAACTGAGGCGGGCGCGAAAATCCTTGAGTCTGAGCTTCTCGAAAACAACCAGAATGAGATCGACAACCTTGAGAAACTCTTCTTCCAACTGATCGGTGCGGACAAACAAATGGGCGTCGTCCACTGTGAAGCCGCGAACGCGGGTCAAGCCTCCCAATTCCCCCGATTGTTCGTAGCGATAGACGGTGCCGAATTCGGCATAGCGCAGCGGCAAATCGCGGTAGGAGCGCAGCTCCGATTTATAGATTTGGATGTGAAAAGGGCAGTTCATCGGCTTCATGACAAAGCCCTGCTCTGCCGCCCGCGCCTGCTCATTCTCCGCCATCATAGGGAACATGTCTTCTCGATACTTTTGCCAGTGGCCGGAGATCTTGAACAGATCCACGCGGGCGATGTGGGGCGTCACCACCGGCAGATAGCCCCGCTTGAGCTGCTCCTGCTTGAGAAAATCCTCCAGCACCCAGCGCAGGGTAGTTCCTTTGGGGGTCCAAAGGGGCAGGCCCGGCCCCACCTCGTCGGAAAAGATGAAAAGGCCCAGCTCCTTGCCCAGCTTGCGGTGATCCCGCCGTTTGGCCTCTTCCAGCCGCCGCTTGTATTCCTTCAGCTCCTCTGGCGTCTCCCAGGCGGTGCCGTAGATGCGTTGAAGCTGGGGCTTGGTCTCATCCCCGCGCCAATAGGCGCCGGCCACGCTGAGCAGGTCAAAAGCTTTGGGGTTGATCTCCTTAGTGTTTTCCACGTGGGGGCCGGCACAGAGATCCCACCACTCGTCCCCCAGATGATAAATGGTGATCGGCTCGCCTTCGGGGATGCTGTCCAGGATCTCCAACTTGTAAGGCTCGCCGAGGGCTTCAATGCGGCGCCTGGCTTCTTCCCGGCTCACCTCCTCGCGGATCACCGGCAATCCTTTCTTGATGATCGCCTGCATCTCTTTTTTGATGCGCTCCAGATCTTCCGGGGTGAAGGGCTGGGGATGGTCAAAGTCGTAGTAGAAGCCGTAGTCGGTCGTCGGGCCGATGGTGACCTGGGCCTTGGGAAACAGCTTTTGCACCGCCATCGCCAAAACGTGGGAAGTGGTGTGGCGGATGCGCTCCAGCTTGGGAGATTCGTGGGTACGCAGCAGCTTGAGAGGGCTGTTGGCCTGCTGAGGCGACGCGGCTGGTTGAGACATCGGAACCCGCTTAACGACAAAAAAACGACTATCCGTGTCCCTATCTTAGGCTGAGCCCAGGGCAGACGGGATCCCAGGCAGGGGGAATTGCCCCCTCGAACCTCAACCCACAACCCGGCCAGGAAAAAGGGGGGAAAGCACACAGTATTCTAGAAGTGTGGCAACCCCTTCGATTCATGGTCTCTTCGCTCGCCAACCTTGCCGAACGCTCTGCCGCCGCCTCTGAAGCGAAACCGGTCTCCTCTTCTGAATCTGGAGTTGCTCCGGTTATCGCCGCCATCGATGTGGGCAGCAACTCCCTGCACATGGTGGTGGTGCGCATCAACCCCCACATCCCCAGCTTCACCATCATCTCCCGCGAAAAAGCCACCGTCCGCCTGGGAGAGTTTTGCAGCCAAACGGGCGCCCTGACGCCTGCCGCCATGGAACGGGCGCGGGTGGCTCTGGAGCGGTTTTGCCGCCTTGCCGAAAGCTTTCAGGTGCAAGATATTGTTGCGGTGGCCACCAGTGCCGTGCGCGAAGCCCCCAATGGGCCGGAGTTTTTGAAGCGGATCGAGCGGGAGCTGGGCCTGCGGATAGAGCTGATCTCAGGCCAGGAGGAAGCCCGCCGCATCTACCTGGGCGTGCTCTCGGCCATGGAGTTCCACAACCGGCTGCACGCGGTGGTGGATATCGGTGGCGGCTCCACCGAGCTGATTCTGGGCAACGGCCAAGAGCCGGAGTTCCTGCGCAGCATCAAGGTGGGAGCGGTGCGCCTGACCCAAGCGTTTTTGCGCCACGACCCACCCACCCCTGCCGAGCTGCAGGCCCTGCGACAACACATCCGCGGCATGCTGGAAGCTCCCATCGAGCAGATGAGGCGCATCGTTGCTGCTTCCCAACAGCCGGGATCCCTGACCTTGGTGGGCACCTCCGGCACCATCGAGTGCCTGGCCCAGTTGGATGCCCGCCGCCGGTTGGGTGCTCCCCCCACTCGCCTGCAGGGGTATGAGTTCAGCCTGGAAGCCCTGCGGGGCTATGTCAAAGAGCTGCGCTCTCTCACGGTAGCCGAGCGGCAAAAGCTGCCCGGTCTGGGAGAAAGACGCGGGGAGATCATCCTGGCCGGGGCGGTCATCTTGGAGGAGGTGATGAGCCTGCTGGGGGTGGAGCGGATCCAGTTTTGCGAGCGGGCGCTGCGGGAAGGGCTGATCGTAGATTGGATGATCGGCCAGGGGCTCATTGAAGATCGGCTGCGCTACCACAGCTCGGTGCGGCGGCGCAGCGTCCTCAAGTTGGCGGAAAAATATCAGGTGGAGATCCCCTATGCCGAGCGGGTGGCGGAGTTTGCCCTCAGCCTTTTCGATCAAACCCGCGGCATCCTGCACTCCTGGGGATCCCGGGAGCGGGCTCTTCTCTGGGCGGCCGCCATGCTGCACAACTGCGGCCATTTCATCAGCCATGCCGCCCACCACAAGCACTCCTACTATCTGATCCGCCACGGGGAGCTGTTGGGCTTTAACGAAGAAGAGGTGGAGGTGATCGCCAACCTGGCCCGCTACCACCGCAAGTCGCCCCCCAAGAAGAAGCACGAGAACTTCCAGCGCCTCAGCGACGAGCGGGATCGCCAAGTGGTGTTGGAACTTAGCCCCTTGTTGCGCATGGCCTGTGCTCTGGATCGCCGCCGCCTGCAGGCCATCCAAGGGCTCCACTGCCGCTTTCAGCTTCTGGGAGAAGGCCCCCGCCAGATGGAGCTGATTTTGGATCCCAGGCATCCCAACGACGACTGTGCCCTGGAGCTGTGGAGCTTGAACGAGAAGAAAAAGGCCTTCGAGCAACAGTTCAAGCTGCAGGTGATTCCCAAATTATCCACCCAGCTTCAGCGCAGCGCGGATCCCTTTGAGGCAGCCGTCTAGCCAAGGGGCATATAGTCGTTTCAAACAAGACGAAGACACTTTGCCGCTGGCCCTCACCCCCAGCCCCTCTCCCAGAGGGAGAGGGGAGTTAGAGCGGCGCGTTCGCGACAGCATTGCGTAGTAATGACGACGCAGAGAAATGTTTTATTACCATTTGAGATGGCTATAACTACCAGGCTGCCGGTGATCGCCAATAGCTGGGCAATCGGATCGTATGCCTTTAACGTAAGGTGCGGAATTCCCCACCGTCTATACAGTGGGGATGGATAGCACCCTCTGACTGATTCTGGATGTATTGCTTCACAATTTCTAGGGAGCAAATCATGCCAAAGCCTAGC